>NZ_JAHWLU010000084.1:0-21913 GCF_022134725.1 Buttiauxella sp. S19-1 | reverse complement strand
GCGTCAGGATTGTGGTCAGTTGGTCATCACGGCTTTGTGAACAAAGCTGCTCAATAAAGGCTTCGTTCATCGTTTGTGCCGATTTGACCGACAAATCGGGGTCATTGTCATCTCGTGCCAGCACAGCCTCGGGCAACACCAGCAATTGTGCTCCCGCGCCGTTGGCCTGAGCCATAAACCCAAGACAGGTTTGTACGTTCTCCTGCCAGTCTTTACTCACTGCAAACTGCCCTACGGCAACTTTCATTGTGGTTTCCCAAAAGGTCGCGAATATTTTCAGTATACCCGGTGTGAAACGTCCCGTACTGACGTTACACTCATTCTCTTGCGCATTAGATCGAACAGGAAAACATCGTGTTACAGATGCTATTAGCCGTGTTTATTGGCGGCGGGACGGGCAGCGTTGCGCGCTGGTTGCTCAGTATGAGATTCAACCCGGTGCATGGTGCTATTCCAGTTGGAACATTGGTCGCCAACCTGGTAGGCGCATTTATTATCGGCCTCGGCCTGGCCTTGTTCACCAGAATGACTCATCTCGACCCAGTGTGGAAATTGTTGATCACCACCGGTTTTTGCGGTGGCCTGACGACATTTTCAACCTTTTCGGCTGAAGTGGTATTCCTGCTACAGGACGGGCGTCTGGCATGGGCAGGATTAAACATGCTACTGAACCTCGCCGGTTCATTGACGATGACCGCCATCGCATTTTGGTTAGTTTCATTGGCATACGGCCACTAATTAGTAGCACGTTAAGGTTAGCTTAATTTTCGTCTGCCACTCTGTTTGAAAAATAGCGTGGGGCAAATAATGACGAAACAACGTGTTGCTGAGTGGACTGCGGTGCTGATAAGCACGCTAATTGTGGTGAGCTTTGTGAAAGTTTATCTATTTTACTGAATTTAAAGCAAAAAAAACCCGCCTTAGCGGGTTTTTATATTCTACTGGTAATGCCTTAGATAGGCATTACGTTTGCAGCAGATGGGCCTTTGGCACCGTTAGTGATTTCAAACTCAACGCGCTGACCTTCAGCCAGGGTTTTGAAACCATTGCTCTGGATTGCAGAGAAGTGTACGAACACGTCTTTGCTACCATCTTCCGGAGTAATGAAGCCAAAGCCTTTTGACTCGTTAAACCACTTAACGTTACCTTTAATCTTAGACATCTAAATTACCTTTACATGAAAAACGACACAAATGCTGTGTCGAACACCAGTACACCAATTGTGATGGATTTTGTCCAGCCCAGATTAGCTAAAAAGTGAGAAAAATTGCTACCTCTTTTAAAAAGTGTGCAGCAGCCCGTATTTTCAAACAATAGATAGAAAACATATGGGTTTGGATTGATTCTGGCCTATACCGCCGCTCAGAATTGGAAGCGTAGCCAGGCGAAGTAAACGTTACCGTTGTTGTAAGTTCCAGGGATATAGGTCATCTGGAAGGTCGCCGGGCCATATCCTACAGATGCCAAAGGCAGGATCACCGGCAGTGGAATGTAGTTCCAGTTATCACGAGCGGTAACACCGAGTGTATAGCCTAGCCCTATGTGGAAATTATCATCCGTCAGCGGGCGCCAGGTTTTCTCCCATCCGTAACCACCAATTGGCTCCCATTTGTTAAAGGAATCTTTAAACACCATCAAATACAAGCCATGCCAGTTCCCGCTGTCATCCCATCGCGTTTGTCCGAACCCAAGGCCCCATGGTCGTTCGTTATATTTCTCTATTTTTTCCTCGTCGTATGCGAAGCGCGCATGCCAGGTTATCGCCGGAATAAACAAATCATAGTGTTGTGGTTCATTCCACGTCTGTGAAACGTTATCAGTCAATGTATTCCAGGCATTGCCCAGCAGACTAGTTTGATTTGCCATTGCAGCTGGTACTTCCCTTATTGGAACCAGCAAAATAATAAAAAGAATCACTCGTTTATTTGTTAAAGCCACGTTAATTTCCGCATCAAAACTCAATAGCTAATTTAACAAATTTTATGTTAACTACAGCTAAATAAGCTGCGGGTAAAATCCGAAAACACGGGCCTGGTTATCGGTTGTTAATAGAACAATTGCTTCGACAAATAGATAACGCATATCAATAAGTAAATGTCATAATTGCAGCTCGGCCAACAAAAGCACTATGGCAGTGGAATCAAGCTCGCTAAATTTTGATGCTTATCAGAACTCGTCGCCTGTGATTCAGGCAGATTGACACCGCTTTCGCAGACGGCTTTAAAGCCGTTATTTTTTATTTTTCTGGCATGGCGTTACGTTCAGGTACGGCCAACAGATGCCGACGACCAAACGCAACAGGGGGCTTTAATGCTAACTACGATTGAATTACTTATTGGGGTGATAGTGATTGTTGGTGTAGCTCGCTACATCATCAAAGGCTACTCCGCGACCGGCGTATTATTTGTCGGTGGTTTAATATTACTGATTATTAGTGCCTTAATGGGCCACAAAGTTTTACCTGCCAGTGCTGAAAGTACCGGTTACACCGCAACCGATATTGTCGAATATGTCAAAATCTTGCTGATGAGCCGTGGTGGCGATCTCGGCATGATGATCATGATGCTGTGTGGTTTTGCCGCATATATGACCCATATTGGTGCTAACGACATGGTCGTTAAGCTCGCATCAAAGCCATTGAAATTAATTAACTCACCTTACATTCTGATGATCGCTGCGTATTTCGTGGCTTGTCTGATGTCACTAGCGGTCTCTTCTGCGACTGGCCTGGGTGTATTGCTGATGGCAACATTGTTCCCGGTAATGGTGAACGTCGGGATTAGCCGTGGCGCTGCGGCGGCAATTTGTGCCTCCCCTGCTGCAATCATTCTCTCTCCAACCTCTGGCGATGTGGTGCTGGCGGCGAAAGCTGCGGAAATGACATTGGTTGATTTTGCCTTTAAAACTACCGTGCCAATTTCTATTGCCGCAATTATTGCCATGGCGATTGCCCACTTCTTCTGGCAACGCTACCTGGATAAAAAAGAGAACATCAGCCATGAAATGCTCGATGTCAGCGAAATCCAGACTACTGCTCCTTCTTTCTATGCCATTCTGCCATTTACGCCAATTATTGGTGTGTTGATTTTCGACGGTAAATGGGGCCCACAACTACACATCATTACCATTTTGGTTATCTGTATTCTGATTGCGGCAATCATTGAATTCTTCCGTGGTTTCAACACACAGAACGTCTTCTCCGGGCTGGAGGTTTGCTATCGCGGTATGGCTGATGCCTTCGCCAACGTGGTGATGTTGTTGGTGGCGGCAGGTGTCTTCGCCCAGGGTCTCAGCACCATCGGCTTTATCCAGAGCCTGATATCTATTGCCACCTCGTTTGGCTCGGCAAGTATCATTCTGATGCTGGTGTTAGTCGTTCTCACCATGTTAGCTGCCATGACTACCGGTTCAGGTAACGCCCCGTTCTATGCCTTTGTTGAGATGATCCCTAAACTGGCTCACTCCTCTGGCATCAACCCTGCGTATCTGGCGATCCCAATGTTGCAAGCATCCAACCTGGGCCGTACCATTTCTCCGGTTTCCGGCGTGGTTGTGGCCGTTGCAGGTATGGCAAAAATTTCCCCATTTGAAGTCGTTAAACGTACCTCAGTACCGATTGCGGTAGGTCTGGTGGTGGTCATTATTGCCACTGAAATCCTCGTGCCTTCTGCTGCCGTTGTTGTTGGCGGCTAAAAGCACTTCGCTCACAGTGCCCGATAGGTGCGCTGTGGGCGTCCTACCTTGCCATAAACTATTTCGGCCATAATTTGCTGGCGGCTGGCACAAAACTCCAGATAACGTCGGGCCGTGGTACGGCTCAGTTTTAACGCTTCGGCCACGGTTTCCGCAGTGTGGCGAGCTTCCGGGTCAGTAAACAGCAGCTGCACTTTCTCCAACGTCAGCTCATCAATCCCCACCGGCAACACCTCTTTTTGCTCCCCGCGCGCATAGGCATTGAACATATCGTCAATCTGCCGCTGGCTGGCACTGGCACTGTTCGCCAGCATCTGCATTCGCTGCTGATAGCGCTCCAGTGTTTGCTCAAGGCGTTCGTAGGCAATAGGCTTAACCAGATAATCAAACACCCCGCCGCGCACCGCATCGGATACGGTATCCATATCACTTGCAGCCGTCGTAAAGACCACTCCGCCAGGGAAGCGCGCCTGAGCCAGTTCTTGCAGAAGCGTAATTCCGCGGCCATCGGGCAAATAGTTATCCAGCAAAATCAAATCAGGCTTAAATCGCTCAATCATCATTCTGGTTTGCGCCAGATTCCCCGCCAGCCACACTTGCCCGCAATGGGGCATTTGACGAATAAACTCCGCATGCATTTCCGCCAGCGCTGTTTCGTCTTCAACAATCAGAATCGTAATAGGTTGCGTCATTGCTCTTTTTCACTTTCGGTATAAAAACAGAAAATAAAGAACCGCTGGGTTGGTTGTCTTCCAGCGTAATTACCCCGCCACAGCGACTGACATAACTGACTATCAGATATAACCCAATGCCGTGTGCATCCTTGTTATCAGTTTTGGTGCTGACACCTTGCTCAAAAATAGCTTCACGTAACGTCTCGGGCACACCACAGCCCTGGTCGGCTACTTCAATTATCACCTCCGATCCTTCATCGCTCAGATAGAGTTCGACAATGTTATTGCTGCGTGAATTTTTCAGGCTGGCATCAAAGGCGTTATCCAGTAAATTGCCGACAATAGCCGAAAATTCAGTGCTATCCAGCCCTTCCGGAAGCGCCGATAACTGGCTGCCAGGCACAATATTTAATACCAGCCCCAGTTCACGCGCCCGCTGAGACTTACCAAACAACAGGCCAGCCACCTGGCGGTCATTTATCTCACTGCGCAGATAATCGATAAGCTCTTGCTGTGCCTGAGACTCCCCTTTCACCATCTCCAGAACCCGGTCATATTCCTTCATTTGCAGCAGGCCGCTGAGCGTCGACATCCAGTTTAAATGTTCATGACGCAGCGTTCGCAGGCTCTCCACATACTGTTTAATTTGTGTGAGCTGCGCATTCAGCGTGCTGATTTCGTCTTTGCTGCGGAAGCTGACAATCGCGCCTGCGGGTGCCGCATGGCCGGAATGAATTACCCCGCGATTGGCAATCACACTTAACCCGTTAAAAGTACAAATCACGTCCTGGCGTGCTTCGGCAATCTTTTCAGTGAAAAAACTCGCCGGATGCACCACATCAGATATTGGTTTCCCCAGCCACTGGCGGCCTGGTGAACGCAACCCGAGCATTTTACGGGCATTGCGATTAATCGCCGTGATAAGCCCATCGCTATCGACGGCGATCAAGCCTTCAAATACCGAGCCAAACAGCGCCTCTTGTTGGCGCACCACGCGCGCAATCTGGCGTGGCTCCATCCCCAGCATCTGCCTGCGGATATGGGAAGAAAACAACCAGGAGAGCAGCATCAGAACAATCAGGATAACCACAAAAACACCGGCGAGCGGCAGCAGGAAATCCAGACGCCAGCTATCAATTTTACTGACCAGATAACCGAGCGACACCACACCAATCACTTTGCCGTGCTCGTCAAAGATTGGCGTCTTGGCGCGCATCGCCATGCCAATCGAACCTTCGCCAGTAATAAAGTAGCTCTCACCTTTTTCCAGCGCACCAGGCTTGGTCCACTGCATCGGGTAGCCAATTTTTTCTGGATTCGGGTGAAAAAGACGAATGGAATGGCTGTCGCCAATCACGACATAATCAAAATCAGAACCGGTGGATAATTTGCCAACAATTACGGCGAGGTGTGCGCTGTCTCTGTTTTTGACCGCCGTAATAAGACTGTCGTTCGAGGCGATAATCCGCGCCTGATTCATCGCCATATCGCGCACATGTTCGAGGAGATAATCTTCAAAACTTGCTGTTAAATACTTGCCCAGTGCAGCAATCAATAAAGTCGATACCAGTAACAGCAGTAAAAAGATTCTTAATGGGAAAGCAATTTTTTGAAAAAATCGCAATACGCCAATCTTTTCTGTTCCCGGCATTGATTTTCCTTTTTCTGGCGTTCGACAAATGTAATGAAATTGTTTCTAAAACCGCGAAATTAATAAAATCGATCGTCACAGATTCAGAACATTAAATCAATTAAACAAATAAAAACCACGTCACAACTTGCGAAGAAATTAATTAAATAAATAAAAACCATTAAGTCTATTTAAATCAGGTAACCCTTTGTGAAACAGTTCAAAACCTGGCGAACAAATACCCCTTACGATCTTCCCCACAGCAGCAAAAATGCTGAAAAGCTCAATTGAAAATAAAACGTTATAAGTTGCAACAAATATACTCAAACAAGGAAGTCACCACTCATGTTTGGCAATACCGTGTTCGCCCAGGTTAAACGCGCCGAAAATATAAAAATGTCCGCTATCACGCACTTCCTGCGTGAAAATGACCTGAGCATTGATACGACGGTAGAAGTCTTTATTACGGTCACTCGCGACGATAAACTCATCGCCTGCGGAGGCATTGCTGGAAATATAATTAAATGCGTGGCAATCGACGAATCTGTACGCGGTGAAGGGCTGGCGCTCACCCTGGCAACAGAATTAATTAATCTCGCCTACGAACGGCAATGCCCACACCTGTTTATCTACACCAAAACACAGAACGAAGCGTTATTTAAGCAATGTGGTTTTTACACCATCACCAGCGTGCCAGGCATGATGGTACTGATGGAAAATAGCGCCACACGCCTGCAACGTTACGCCAGTTATTTAACCACACTGCGCCAGGCTGGCAGCAAAATTGGCTGCATCGTGATGAATGCCAATCCCTTTACTCACGGCCATCGTTATTTAATTCAGAAAGCCGCAGAACAGTGCGACTGGCTGCATGTTTTCCTGGTGAAAGAGGATACCTCGCGCTTCCCGTATGAAGACCGTCTGGCGCTGGTGCGTTCCGGCACCGCCGAAATTAAAAAACTCACCGTCCATCGCGGCTCAGAGTACATCATTTCCCGCGCGACATTCCCTTGTTACTTCATCAAAGAACAGGGCGTGCTCAACCACTGCCACACCGAAATCGACCTGAAAATTTTCCGTCAGTATCTGGCCCCAGCACTCGGTATTACCCACCGTTTCGTCGGTACCGAACCGTATTGCGAAGTCACCGCCACCTACAACAAAGACATGCGCCACTGGCTGGAAACTCCATCGCTCCCCGCTCCGCCGATTGAACTGGTGGAAATTGAACGTCTGCAATATCACGGCATGGCGATTTCCGCCTCGTGGGTACGCAAGCTACTGGTGAAGAAAGACTTTGCCGCCATCGACATTCTGGTTCCCGAAGTCACTCGCGACTACTTAGAACGCATGCTCGCTGCCCGCCCGCAAAACAGCGTGGGCGGGCAACTGGAATCCACATTAACAGGTGAAAAATGAACATTACTCATGCAGCCGTTGCCGGCACCCTGGAATCTGGCGATGTGATGATCCGCATCGCACCACTCGATACACAAGAGATCGACCTGCAAATCAGCAGCAACGTTGAAAAACAGTTTGGCGAAGCCATACGCGCCACGGTGCTGGAGATCCTCGCTCGCCATCAGGTTAAAGGCGTGCAACTGATTCTTGACGACAAAGGCGCGCTGGACTGCATTCTGCGCGCCCGTCTGGAAACCCTGCTGGTTCGCGCAAGCGATATCACCGCCCTGCCATGGGAGAAAAACCTATGACGCCGGAACAAAAGAACCGCACCCGCCGCAGCATGTTATTTGTGCCGGGTGCCAATGCGGCGATGGTCAGCAACGCCTTTATTTATCAGGCCGATGCGCTGATGTTCGATCTGGAAGACTCAGTTATCCTGCGCGAAAAAGACGCCGCCCGCCGTCTGGTTTTCCACGCGTTGCAACACCCGCTGTATCAGGATGTGGAAACCATCGTGCGCGTGAATCCACTTGATTCCGAATATGGCGTGGCCGACCTGGAAGCCGTGGTGCGCGGCGGTGCCGACATTGTGCGCCTGCCAAAAACCGACACCGCACAAGACGTCATTGATACCGAAAGTGAAATCGCGCGCATTGAAGCCGCATGTGGCCGCGAACCCGGCAGCACCGGAATTCTGGCCGCCATTGAATCCCCGCAAGGCATCACTCAGGCGGTGGCGATAGCCCATTCATCCTCACGCTTAATCGGCATCGCGCTGGGTGCGGAAGATTATGTGCGCAACTTGCGCACCGAACGTTCCCCCGAAGGTATCGAGCTGCTATTTGCCCGTTGTTCCATTCTGCAAGCCGCGCGCGCGGCGGGGATTCAGGCCTTCGACACCGTCTATTCCGATGCCAATAACGAAGCCGGATTTTTGCACGAAGCGGCGCATATCAAACAACTGGGTTTCGACGGCAAATCGCTGATCAACCCGCGCCAGATTGAGCTGTTACACAACCTCTACGCCCCGACGCAAAAAGAAGTCGATCACGCCAACGCAGTGGTGGAAGCCGCCGAAGCCTCCGCCCGTGAAGGCCGTGGCGTGGTGTCGCTGAACGGAAAAATGGTCGACAGCCCGGTTATCGAACGTGCTCGTCTGGTGTTATCTCGCGCCGCACTTTCCGGCATTCGTGAAGAATAAGGCAAAAAAATGACGCAGAAACAAGAACGTATTGCCGCCTGGAGTCGCCGCAGTGCAAGCGATTTACCGGCTTATAAGAATGTCTCGAAACTGAATTTACAGGCGCAAAAACCACGCACCAAAAAGCTGTGTAATTCGCTGGAAGAGGCAATTCGCCGCTCAGGCCTGCACGACGGTATGACGATTTCCTTCCACCACGCGTTTCGTGGCGGTGACCTGACGCTGAACAGCGTAATGGCGACCATCGCCAGCATGGGCTTTAAAAACCTGACGCTGGCCTCAAGTTCGCTGAGCGATTGCCATGCGCCATTAATCGAGCACATCCGCAATAACGTGGTGACGCGTATTTACACCTCTGGTTTGCGCGGCCCGCTGGCAGAAGAAATCTCACGTGGCCTGCTGGCAGAACCGGTGCAAATCCACTCCCATGGCGGACGTGTACAACTGGTGAACAGCGGCGAGCTAAAAATCGATGTCGCTTTCCTTGGCGTTCCATCGTGCGATGAATTCGGCAATGCTAATGGCTACACCGGCAAAGCCTGCTGCGGTTCGCTGGGCTACGCCAAAGTCGATGCTGAAAACGCCCGTCAGGTGGTGTTGCTAAGCGAAGCGCTGCTGCCCTACCCGCACAACCCCGCCAGTATCATGCAGGATCAGGTCGATTTGATCGTACAGGTTGAGCAAGTGGGCGATGCCGACAAAATCGGTGCCGATGCCACACGCATGACCTCCAACCCGCGTGAATTGCTCATCGCGCGTACTGCGGCAGATGTTGTCGTCAATTCCGGCTACTTCAAAGAAGGTTTTTCCCTGCAAACCGGGACCGGGGGCGCTTCACTGGCGGTGACCCGTTTTCTGGAAGACAAAATGCGCAGCCGCAACATTCATGCAGGCTTTGCCCTTGGTGGCATCACCGCAACGATTGTCGATCTGCATGAAAAGGGGCTGATTAAAAAACTGCTCGATGTGCAGAGTTTTGACCGCGCCGCAGCGCAATCCTTGGCTCGTAACCCTAATCACATTGAAATCAGCGCCAATCAGTACGCCAACTGGGGCTCGAAAGGCGCATCAGTCGACCGCCTGGATGTGGTGGTGTTGAGCGCGCTGGAAGTCGATACCCAATTTAACGTCAATGTGCTGACCGGTTCCGACGGCGTGTTGCGCGGCGCTTCCGGCGGGCATTGCGATACCGCCGTTGCCGCCGCCCTTTCCATTATTGTCGCCCCGCTGGTGCGTGGCCGAATCCCTACGCTGGTCGATAACGTCCTGACCTGTATCACACCGGGTTCCAGCGTCGATATTCTGGTTACCGATCACGGTATTGCCGTCAACCCTGCGCGCCCTGAACTGGCAGAACGCCTGAAAGAAGCCGGCATGAAAATCGTCACCATCGAGTGGTTGCGCGAGCGGGCGCAAATCCTCACCGGCTTCCCCAAAGCGATTGAATTTACCGACCGCGTAATCGCCGTGGTGCGTTACCGCGATGGCTCGGTGATTGATGTTGTGCATCAGGTGAAGGGGTAAATCATGCCGATGTATCTCTCATCTGCGACGCACGCCAAAGTCACTGTGCCAGAGCTACTTGCCAGCCGGGATGCGCGCCAAAAAAGGCAACAGGAGTGGCTGGCACGCCACGCCGTCACCCTGGTTTCTTTCACCGTTGTCGCCCCTGGTTCAGTCAAAGACAGCGAACTGACGCGGCGTATTTTTAACCACGGCCTCCGGACGTTTCGCCAGTTAGCAGAACGCTCAGGCTGGGAAATCAAAAAACAGAGCTGCCTGGCGCTGGCGACTGGCCCGGAAGCTCTGCTGGCAATCGCCGCCCAGCCTGCCGCGGTGAAACAAGCCGCCATTGAGCTTGAGCAAAACCATCCTCTTGGCCGCCTGTGGGACTTCGACGTGCTGACACCGCAAGGGCAAATTCTCTCGCGCCGTGACTTTTCGCTCCCCGCCCGCCGCTGCCTGTTGTGCGAACAAACCGCCGCTGTTTGCGCCCGTGAACAAGCGCATCCGCTTGCTGAACTGCTCGCTCGTATGGAGACGCTGCTCAATGATGCAGATGACGCAGCCCCGCGCTGAAGTGTCGGAAACGATTGTTGCGCATTACAGCGAACTGGCTTTCCGCGCGTTACTCGCAGAGGTGAACTTAACGCCCAAACCAGGCCTGGTCGACCGCAATAACTGTGGCGCGCATAAAGATATGGCGCTGGAGGATTTTCAGCAAAGTGCGGCGGCGATGCGCCCGTATTTCCCGCGCTTCATTCAACTGGGTGCCAGCACCGCAGCATTGCCTGAATGCGAGGTTCTGCAAAATTTACGCCCTATCGGCATCGCCTGTGAAGCCGCAATGTTTCGCGCAACAGAAGGCGTTAACACCCATAAAGGCAGCATTTTTTCACTCGGCTTACTGTGTGCCGCGATTGGTCGCCTGCATCAGCAACAACGCGCCATTACGCCGATGGCAATTTGCCAGACCGTAGCCGCTTTTTGCCATGGGATAACCGAGCGGGAATTGCACCACAACAACCACCAGCAAACCGCCGGGCAACGGCTTTTCCGGCAACTCGGCTTAACCGGTGCGCGCGGTGAAGCCGAAGCGGGTTATCCGTTGGTGATAAATATGGCGCTGCCGCATTACCACGCGCTTCTTACGCAGGCAACCGATCCGGAACTGGCGCTGCTCGACACTTTACTGCTGCTGATGGCACACAACGGAGATACCAATGTGGCCTCTCGCGGGGGTATGGCTGGACTGAGCTGGTTGCAGGAATACGCCCGCACCTTGCTCGCTAACGGCGGTATCCGTAAGCCCGCAGATCTTCGCCATCTGCAAGAGTTCGACCACGCCTGTATTGCACGCAACCTCAGCCCCGGCGGTAGCGCCGACCTGCTGATTATCACCTGGTTGTTAGCCCAAATTTCGCAATATCACCCTTAGCATCAATCGGAATAATCCTTACTGGAGAATCAGTTATGTCTGTTTCAAAAGATAAAATATGGAAGTTGCTGGCACCGCTGGTCGTCATGGCCATCATGCTGCTCATTCCCGTGCCCGATGGCATGCCACCGCAGGCATGGCATTACTTCGCGGTATTTGTCGCGATGATCGTCGGCATGATCCTCGAACCGATCCCGGCGACCGCGATCAGCTTTATCGCCGTGACAATTTGCGTGATCGGCAGCGATTACCTGCTGTTTGACGCCAAAGAGTTAGCCGACCCGGCTTTTGACGCCGGTAAGCAAGCATTGAAATGGGGGCTGGCAGGTTTTTCCAGTACCACCGTCTGGCTGGTATTCGGCGCGTTTATCTTCGCGCTGGGCTATGAAGTCACCGGCCTGGGTCGCCGTATCGCGCTGATTATGGTGAAATTCATGGGCAAGCGCACGCTGACTCTCGGCTACGCCATCGTGATTATTGATATTCTGCTGGCACCATTTACGCCATCAAACACCGCCCGCACCGGCGGCACCGTGTTCCCGGTAATCAAAAACCTGCCGCCATTATTCCAGTCATTCCCTAACGACCCTTCTTCGCGCCGCATCGGTAGCTACCTGATGTGGATGATGGTGATCAGTACCAGCCTCAGTTCGTCGATGTTCATCACCGGTGCAGCTCCCAACGTGCTCGGCCTTGAGTTCGTCAGCAAAATTGCCGGTATTCAAATTAGCTGGATGCAGTGGTTTTTGAGCTTCCTGCCGGTGGGCATTATTCTGCTGATCGTCGCGCCATGGCTGTCTTACGTCCTCTATAAACCTGAAATCACCCACAGCGAGGAAGTCTCCGGCTGGGCGAAAGACGCGCTACAAGAGATGGGCAAACTCACCCGCAAAGAGATCACCCTGATTGGCCTGGTGCTGTTAAGCCTGGGGTTGTGGGTGTTTGGCGGCGAGGTAATTGATGCAACAGCGGTAGGTTTGCTGGCGGTATCGCTGATGCTGGCGCTGCACGTGGTGCCGTGGAAAGACATCACCAAATATAACAGTGCGTGGAACACCTTAGTTAACCTGGCAACTCTGGTAGTGATGGCAAGCGGCCTGACGCGTTCCGGTTTTATCGACTGGTTCGCCAATACCATGAGTAGCCATCTGGAGGGTTTCTCCGCCAATACTACGGTTATCGTGCTGGTATTGGTGTTCTACTTCGCGCATTACCTGTTTGCCAGCCTGTCGGCGCACACCGCGACTATGCTGCCGGTGATTCTGGCGGTGGGTAAAGGTATTCCCGGCGTGCCAATGGAGCATTTGTGTATTTTGCTGGTGCTGTCGATTGGTATCATGGGCTGCCTGACACCTTACGCCACCGGCCCTGGCGTGATTATTTACGGCTGCGGCTATGTGAAGTCGAAAGACTACTGGCGCCTGGGTGCGATTTTCGGCGTGATTTATATCACCATGTTGCTATGTGTCGGCTGGCCGATTCTGGCGCTGTGGAGTTAACGGCTTTCATATTGCGGACAAAGCGTCTCTCTGAGGCGCTTTTTTTATGATTAAATAAGGAATTATCATCTAACTGAATGAGAAAGGCATGAAATTCCTTTGCCAGACCGCCCTGTTAACCCTCGCTTGCGCCACTCACTCCGCCGCCCTGGCAGAAGATCTGCAACCCAAACAATATGGCGATTTCGAGCGCTACGTGCTGGCCCTTTCCTGGCAAACCGGTTTTTGTCAGAGCATGCACGAGCGCAATCGCAACGAACCTGCTGAATGTAAAACCCAGCAGGAACAGGACGACAAACGTGCATTTTTGACGGTCCACGGGCTGTGGCCTGGATTACCGAAATCTGTAGCCTCACGCGGTGTGGATGAAAAACGCTGGATGCGTTACGGCTGCTCAACCCGCCCGGTGCCAAACATGGCGGAAGCTCGCGGTTCGCAAAAATGCCAGGCACCTGCGCCTGAGTTATCCGCAGACATCGCCAGCAAACTCGCAGGCGTGATGCCCGGTGCTGGCGGCCAGTCTTGCCTTGAGCGCTATGAATTCGCTAAACACGGCGCGTGCTTTGGTTTTAATCCCAACGCCTACTTCGGCACCATGGTTCGTCTGAATAACGAGTTTAAACAGAGTGCATTTGGCACCTTCCTTGCGGAAAATTACGGTAAAGACGTCACCCGTAAAGCGTTCAATAAAGCGCTGGAAAAAAGCTGGGGAAGTGAAGCGGTGAAAGCGGTCAAACTGACCTGTAACGGTAATCCGGCTTATCTGACAGAAATACAAATCTCGCTGGATGCCGGGAAAATTAACAGCCCGTTAAATGAAGGGTCATTCGCCACACAAAGAAATTCAGGCAACTGTGCAAAACAGTTCCGTCTGGATGCCGTTGGGTATTAGAGGATTAAACGGCCATAAACACTGAAGACAAAAAATAATCAGTTCACTATTAGTTCCGTATTTTCCGCCATATGATTTGCGTATCAAATACGGAGGTCATTATGAACACCACGAAACGCTTTTTAATGCAGTTGAAAGACCAGTTTGAGCGCGAAGGCCGGGCGCAAAAATTGTTAGGTTTGATTTGGCTTTCCCCGCAACAGCGCTACGAAATCTTAAAAGAGATTATGTTGCCGGTTGCCAGGAAATGAGGTTGTTAAATTGGCGGGTGACGCAGGGTTCACCCGCCTGAAGGTTACCCTTTCAAGAACTCCAGTAAATCTGCATTTACCCGGTCTTTCTCGGTGGTACAAATGCCGTGCGATCCACCCTGGTATACTTTGAATGTCGAATCCGGCAACGTTGCCGCCGTGACTTTACCGCAGGTTTCAAACGGGACAATCTGGTCATCATCGCCATGAATAACTAGCGTTGGAATAGTCATTTTCTTCAGGTCTTCTCGCAGGTCGGTTTCAGAAAACGCTTTAATACAATCGTAGAGCGCCTTAATTCCCCCCTGCATCCCCTGTTCAACAAAACTCTCCCTGACGCCTTCCGAGATTTTCGCCCCAGGACGGTTATAGCCATAAAACGCCATGGTCAGCTCTTTGAAAAAATCTGCCCGGTTGACGCGCACACCTTCACGAATTCCATCAAACACATCAATGGGTACGCCATCAGGGTTGTAATCCGTTTTCACCATGATCGGCGGCACTGCGCTAATCAGTACGGCTTTTGCCACGCGGCTAGTACCGTGGCGGCCAATGTAACGCGCCACTTCACCTCCGCCAGTGGAATGACCGACATGAATCGCATCTTTGAGATTTAAATGCGCAGTCAATTCCTCCAGATCGTCAGCATATTGATCCATATGATTGCCTTCCCAGGATTGTGATGAGCGACCATGCCCACGACGGTCGTGAGCGATCACCCGGAATCCTTTTTGCCCGAGGAAAAACATCTGATCTTCAAACGCATCTGCGGTTAACGGCCAGCCATGGCTGAAAACTACCGGTTGTCCTTCCCCCCAATCCTTAAAATAAAGAGAACTACCGTCCTTTAACTTGAGTTTGTCGTAATGGCTCATGATATCTCCTGGTCAGGTGATGGTCGTGCGAGTTGCCCAATTGAAAGGTGCATATACAGCGTAATTCAATTTTCTCACCAGGCAGGTTTATTTACGGTCAGCAATTGTTCCATCAGACTTAGTAAGGGTTTATTTGGAATGTTTGAGCTTGCTCCCAAAATGCCAATAAACATCAGGCAGCCCATTCCCGAACAGCTAATGTTACCAGTATCATGTTACCGGTATCAGAAATCTGGTGAATTATGTTTGTCGCATTTTTCACCTATAAATTCGGCGCAGAGGAACAAACAAATGACCGAAATAACAACACATCTCGGTGCAGGAAGCCTGCTAGGGATCGCAGCCTGTGCAGTTGTACTCCTACTTATTCTTATCATGCGTTTCAAAGTGCATGCTTTCTTAGCTTTAACCCTTGTGAGTGTCGTTGTCGCACTGGTTACCGGTGTGCCGTTCGATAAAATTGTCCCAACTATTTTGGGCGGTTTTGGTAGCACACTGGCAGGTGTTGCACTGCTGGTTGGTCTCGGCGCAATGATTGGCCGCTTGCTTGAAATCTCCGGCGGGGCAAAAGTGCTTGCCGACACGCTGGTCGGTAAGTTTGGCTCTCATCGTGCTCCACTGGCGCTCGGTGTGGCATCGTTACTGTTCGGCTTCCCAATCTTCTTTGATGCGGGCCTGGTCGTCATGCTGCCGATTATCTTCAGCGTGGCAAAACAATTCGGTGGTTCTACGCTGAAATATGCGTTACCTGCTGCCGGTGCGTTTGCAGTCATGCACGCCCTGCTGCCGCCTCATCCAGGCCCGGTTGCTGCCAGTGAATTACTGGGTGCAAACATCGGCCTGCTGGTGATTGTAGGCCTGGTTATCGCCATTCCGACCTGGTATCTCGGCGCGTATCTGTTTGGTCAGTACGCTGGTAAAAAATTCGAAGTTCCACTGCCTTCTTCTTTCCTCGGCAGCGTTGAAGCGGATCCAAACCACCAGCCACCGGCATTTAGCACTGTATTATCGATTCTGTTGTTGCCGCTGGTACTGATTTTCCTCGATACCGGCCTGAACACCGCGACCGTACTCGGTTGGGTTAGTGGCGATAACACCGTGGTTCAACTGCTGCGAATGTTGGGTAAAACACCTATCGCACTGTTGATTACCGTCTTCTTCTCACTTGCCGTGTTTAGTGGCCGCCATAGCCGCCAGCATCTGGAAAAAGTGTGTGACGGTGCCCTCGGCCCAATCTGTGGCATCATTTTGGTGACCGGTGCGGGTGGTATGTTCGGTGGCGTTCTGCGTGCCAGCGGCATTGGTGATGCGTTGGCGGGTGTTTTGTCCGATACAGGCATGCCAGTAATTGTTGCCGCGTTCGTTATCTCTACCGCTCTGCGTGTGGCGCAAGGTTCTGCAACGGTTGCTCTGACCACGACCGCCGCACTGATTTCCCCAATGGTTGCCGTTACACCAGGCCTGAGCCAGTTCGACCTGTGCTTCATCGTGGTGGCTATTGCGGGTGGTGCGACCGTACTGTCTCACGTGAACGACTCTGGCTTCTGGTTGGTTGGTCGTTTCCTGGAAATGGACGAGAAAACCACCCTGAAAACCTGGACCGTGATGGAAACGTTGATCGGAACTATCGCCTTCCTGTTCGCTCTGGTAGGCAGCATTATTCTGTAAACTGTGCTGTTATTAAAATGTGACTGAAGTCGCTTTAAACTAAGTGTTAAGCTCAGTATCATCATCACAGACCAAACCCTCACTCATTGAGTGAGGGTTTTCTTTTGTAAGGTCCGCCATCAGACACAAGAGTGCCTGTTTTTTTACATGGAGAGAAATATGTCCAGACCAGCCATTATCATTAATGAACTTGATGCCGAGCGTATCGACCGATTGCTGGAGCAACCACAGTTTGCCAACCAGCCTGTCGCTCAGGCGTTGAACACCGAACTGGACAGAGCAGAAATGCGTAAACCTGAAGATATCCCGGCAGACGTCGTGACCATGAACAGCCGCGTGAAATTCCGCGATCTGGCCTCAAAAGAGGAGCATGTGCGCACGCTGGTGTATCCGGTCAACCTGACAGATAGCGATAACCAACTTTCGGTGATGGCACCGGTTGGCGCAGCACTGCTGGGTTTACGTGTCGGTGCAACGATTAACTGGACGTTACCAAACGGTAACCAAACGCATCTGGAAGTGCTGGAGTTGCAGTACCAGCCTGAAGCTGCGGGCGAGTTTCACCGTTAATGATTTGCCCCCTTCGCAAAGAAGGGGGAATTGGCCTTTCCAGGGAATCAGCGAAAATTTTTACGCATCACAAATAACAAAAACGCCATCAACAAACCGGGTAACCAAACCCATTGCAGCTCTGACCAAATCACCGCCTGCCCGCGTGGTTCGAGATAACGAGAAAGTGCAAACGGGGCAACGCGAATCACCTGCCAGGGTGCGAAAAAGCGTTCGTCTGACCACGGCCATAACCAACCAACACCTTTGCCTCCGGTCGTCACGGAGTCCAGAAGACTATGTGAAAGCAATGACACCGTCAGAAATAGCCAGACGCGGATGATACCTGCCCGGAACCAGCGATAGCCGAACAAACACAGCAGCGGCACCACAAAAGCAAACAGCAAAGAGTGCGTGAAACCGCGATGCCCGAACGCATTGCCATACGCCACACCAAATTTGAAAGCCAACACATCGGCATCCGGTAGCATTGCCAGAACAATACCGCCCAATAACAGGCGTGGAGGAATGATTTTTTTGCCCAGCCCCAATCCTAAACAAATGGGTACCGCTGCATGAGTGATGATAGTTGGCATAGGATGTGAAAATTTGTGAGTGAACAAAAAGAAACGGCCCGTTATGGGCCGTGTTCGGTATGCAATTAAGCTTGAACCGTGATGCTCAGACTTTCAAAAACAACAGTCTGGCCTGCAACGATTTTGCAGCGTTTGCGGGTTTCCACTTCGCCGTCTACTTGCACCAGCCCTTCTGCAATCACCGCTTTCGCCTGTGCGCCGCTTTCACACCAGCCTTCCAGCTTCAGCAGATCGCATAATTCAACGTGTGGGTGTTTACCTAATGAGAAGGTCGCCATTTTACTCTCCATCGACATCATGATATTCCTCGCAAGCCTGCAAGGTATTCTGGATAAGAGTGGCGACGGTCATTGGGCCAACGCCACCCGGAACCGGCGTAATATACGAGGCTTTGACTGCGGCTTCATCATAATTTACGTCACCGACGACTTTACCGCTCTCCAGACGGTTAATCCCCACGTCCACCACAATCGCCCCTTCCTTGATCCACTCGCCCGGGATAAAGCCAGGTTTGCCGACCGCAACAATCACCAGATCGGCGTTCTCGACATGTTGGCGTAAGTTTTTAGTGAAGCGATGCGTCACGGTGGTGGTACACCCTGCCAGCAGCAGTTCCATGCTCATTGGGCGGCCAACAATGTTGGATGCGCCAATCACCACGGCGTTCAGGCCGTAGGTATCAATACCGTAACGCTCAAGCAGCGTCACGATACCACGCGGTGTACAAGGACGCAGACGCGGCGCACGCTGGCACAGGCGGCCCACATTATAGGGATGGAAACCATCAACGTCTTTATCCGGGTCAATACGTTCCAGAACTTTCACGTTATCGATGCCCGCAGGCAGCGGTAACTGAACCAGAATGCCATCGATTTCCTTATCTGCGTTGAGCGTATCAATCAGCTCCAGCAGTTCTGCTTCGGAGGTGGTGTCAGGCAAATCGTAGGAGCGAGAAATAAAGCCAACTTCTTCACATGCTTTACGTTTACTACCGACATAAATCTGCGATGCAGGGTTCTCGCCAACCAGCACAACTGCAAGTCCAGGGGCGCGTTTTCCTGCGGCAATTCGGGCTTTCACTTTTTCAGCAACTTCAAGCCGTACCTGCTGCGCAATCGTTTTACCGTCAATAATCTTTGCTGCCATCAGTCAGATGATTCCGTCTGTAATCGAAAAGGGAGGGGATTGTTTCTATTTTGTCAGAAGCGCGGCTCGCTGTCAGGCATTGTTAAGTGTTTATGCTCAATTGTCGCGCAGGCAGTTGAAAAGCCATTGACTCGTAAGGTACTGACCGTATAATCCGAGTCCGCAATGCTTCCGAAAGGAATACAGTGCGCCCTTAGCTCAGTTGGATAGAGCAACGGCCTTCTAAGCCGTAGGTCACAGGTTCGAGCCCTGTAGGGCGTACCATTTAAAACAATGAGTTACGCAAAGCCCCTCACTAAAAACCACGCATCCAAAAAGTTTATGTAACGGCTGGTGTAAGTAAAATTTCTCAACGCCCATCAACATTAGCGTGGCTTAGCCAGCATTCCCGGATAGTACTTAGCGATGATGTCATTCATCCTTTCAATCAGATCGTACCGCTTTAAAGTGATGTGTGCTGTTCCCTTCTGAAAGTAGCGAATGCTGAAGAACTCATCCTCGTAAACTTCCTTAGTCGGATTATCCCGAATATGCTCCATCAATCGGGTAGAGATATCACTACGGTTGTCAGGTATCGGTTTGCCATCAAGTAAAAACAGCATCCGCTCCAAATCTGTCAATTGATCCCTCCTCCAGCCCCAGTTCAGACTAAATCCCCAGCGGTTATGTGTCACCAGACTGTTAATGATAATCTTCTTACCGAAACTGCAAGGACTATTAGTTTTGTAATCCCATGACTGTAGTGGATCATAAAATCAGAGCTGGTCCATCGATTTTATGCACGATGCGCTGGTGTGTGGCAGACGCTTCCATACCTTCAATGTGGTAGATGATTTTAACCGCGAAGCACTGGTGATAGAAATCAATCTGAATATCCCGGCGCAGCGAATGAAGCGAGTGCTCGACAGGATAGTGGCAAACCGTGGATATCCACTGACTGATGTCGCTTGCACGGGCACAATGGGCCGAAGAGCATAGGGTCATACTGGACTTTATCAAACCTGGTAAGTCGACACAGAATGCCTTTATCAAAAGTTCTAACCGGACATATCGGACAGAAACCCTGGATTTTTATCTGTTCAGAACGCTGAATGAAGTTCGGGAAATTACAGAGCGCTGGTTGACGGAATACAACAGCGAGCGACCTCATGAATCCCTGAATAACCTGACACTGGAAGAATACCGGCTGATGGCTGAAAAATGGAAATTTCAAAAAGGGTGGAAATAAAACTGGAGGACTTACAGTTAGTGCAATCAACAAATGAAGACAGGACCTTTTGTGCCTTCTGCACATCAGGACTGTCCCCCATATCACGATTATTGATGTAAATATCAAACGCCGGAATACCTACTAAGAAGAACGTTAAGGGCGACCATGCTAAGACGTCTTGGGCACCCTATATTATAGTCTTTAAAGAAAAGTATTAATAGAACTCTCTTTAAAATAAAGGAGGGCTACAATTTTTCACTTAAGAATAGATTAGAAAGTATATGTGGCACCAACTCTACTACGAAGTTGCCGACTAGAATTGCAATCAATGGTACTTGTGCATTGAACATTACCAAATTCTATATATGGACGCCATTTAGTGCTGTTTTTAAAACCAACTTTAAGATTGTAATCCCATTCGTATTCATCGTTAGTCCCCATCTTCCATTCTTTATTAATGAAATCTTCAGCATAGTTCGCCTCAAAATCGAACTGAAGAAATTCCCATTGATAGGTAATGTTCCCTGTGAGCTTTGAACGACCTAAAGAGTCATGACTCTCTCCATCACGGCCTGTTGAGGTATTTCCTGCAGAGTAATTTCTTATTTCATGACGATAACGTATTTTTATTGCCACGCCATTATCGAACAAATATTCAAGGCGAACCTGAGGCTTATAGGTAACGCTAGTATCCCCAAAATTAACAAGCACTCCTGGGCTGACCTTTATTCTATCGTTAATCGTGTATTTGTAACCATATTCAAATTCATTATCACTACCTTCTAAGTTACTTAGATTCCCAGTGTACTTCATCTCAACACCAAAAAAATGGTTGCCTGCGCCACCGCCTATTTTTACACGGCCCGCCCAATCATTTTCGTCATGTTTATATTCTTCGCGAAAATCAAGCGTAGCAGATGAAACAGAAAACGCAGACAACATGGTTGCAATGCCGATAATGGCAATTTTTTTATTCATGTTATTACCTTAATAAATAAATGGATTGTGAAATACACCAGCCAAACCTCAAGCTGATTATTGACCAATAAAACCATCTCTCGCTTATCGTGTTACGTGGTCAATATACAATAGGGTGGAAATTCTGGTTGTTTAGAGTGCGAATATATAAATGAATTATGAAAACAACATGCTGATAATCTGGCGACGTATTTCATAAGCCGCCAGATTATATTAATTAACTGTCTGCCATGACTGTTTTATCAGTAATTTTTTTATCCACTGCTTTAATCAAGAGCAAGCCAACACAAAGAACGATGAAACCACAGAATACGAATACTGCACGCCCCCACAGTGGGTTGTTTAATAAGCACATCAATATAACACCAACACCAGCAATAATATGGAGAATACCCAGCATACTGCGTTGTTTATTATCCAGTAATCTTTGTGTAAAAGATTCTGAGGTTAGGGGCGTTGCTAAATTCTCGAAGAATTTATCAACATCTTTCTGGCGATGTTCTACAAGCGGTTTGTAGAACAGTATTGAAAGTAAGAAGAAACCTGCTGTGAAAACAATGTGCGCCACTAAACCTATTGCGACTTTCAGGTCTGACCATTCTCGGCTAGTTAATGTTTCAAGATTAAACCATTGTTGCACCATCTCAGCATTAATAACGAAACCAACGTAGTAGGAGACGATACCGCCGACAGCAAGCGTACCCCAGGC
>NZ_JAHWLU010000083.1:0-22074 GCF_022134725.1 Buttiauxella sp. S19-1 | reverse complement strand
AAAGGTGAAACGGAGGGCTTAAGCTACGTCGGAAGATCGAGGTCTTCAGGTCGGATACAAGCTTCCTCCGTTTCATGTAACCGGTAGCTAACCAGCTACCGGTTCAAGATACAAGGTCGGATAAGCGTAGCGTCATCCGACAAAACTGACGCAAACGGTGGATGACGCAATCGCTTATCCACCCTACAACGACTCACGAAATCATGCACTTGTAGGTCGGATAAGCGCAGCGTCATCCGACAGCAATCGCTCATCCTATCCCAGTTGCTGAACAGCTTTTTCCAGCGCCTGGCGTAGCAATTGACGGTCGTGACGATAGCGAATATCACAGGCTTCCAGAGGCTCCTGAATCACCACACGGTCGGTGATTTCAGCAACATCTACCTGCGGGCCAACCACCACGGCATCAATAATGCGCTTACCAACACGCTGTTCCATGATGTCCAGAGTTTGCCCAAGCGACAGGCTTGCCGCAGCGGTGCTTAATTCCTTGCCTAAATTACCGATAAACACCACCGGCGCAGGTGTGCGACGCAGCGCCTGATCCATATCTTCCAGCAGCAGTAACGGCATCAGGCTGGTATAAAAACTACCCGGGCCAATCAGAATCAAATCGGCTTCACCAATGGCCTGCAACGCTTCGCGTGTGGCGCGGGCTTGCGGGTATAACGACAACTCCTGCGGCGGTGAGGAAAGCTGGTCAATATTCACTTCCCCGTAAATAAAATGGCCATCTGCATCCGTCGCCATCAAATCCACTGGCTGTTCAGACATCGGAATCAGAAACGCATCCACTTTGAGAAGGTTACGAATCAGATTGATGGCTTCCAGAGGCCGCACGCTCAGGTGGTCAAGTGCCTTTAACATCAAGTTTCCAAGGTTATGCCCTGAAAGTTCGCCATTACCGCCAAAACGGTACTCAAACATGGCCGAAGCAACGCTCTGTTCAGTAATTAACTGATTTAAACAGTTACGCATATCGCCCCAGGCAATGCCACCTTCAGAGCGCCGGATTCTCCCGGTAGAACCGCCGTTATCAGTGGTGGTAACAATGCCGGTTAAACGGGAACCTAAAGAGGAGAGAGAGGACATAACCCTGCCCAGGCCGTGTCCACCGCCCAGTGCAACCACTCTATCCAAATCCGCAAGCGTACGATTGCGCATAACTTTTCCTTATGACGAACTATCGAAATAAGGTAGCGTAAAAGATCTCAAAATACGATCCTGGCTAGGGCGATAATGATGTATATCAAAGCAAAAGATCGCTTTTGGCGTAGTCTGTAGCGAAATTGAGCGATTGTCTCGCTATGTATATATTTATATAGCGAAAGCTGTTATGGCGTTGAACTCCATCACGCGCTACTATCGCTCTAACACACACTAAGCCTCTGGACCTAAGTCGAAAGATACGGTGCTTGGGCCGTGACCTTGAGTCACCAGGGTGCAGAAAGAAATGCCTGCATCTCCCGTATTTGGAAGGTGTACATGGCTACTCAACTTACCGACGCATTCGCTCGTAAGTTTTTTTACCTGCGTCTGTCTATTACCGACGTTTGCAATTTTCGTTGCAATTATTGCCTGCCGGATGGCTACAAGCCTCACGGTGTGGCAAATAAAAGTTTCCTCAACGTCGATGAAATTCGCCGCGTTACGCGCGCTTTCGCCGCCCTGGGTACTGAAAAAGTACGCCTGACGGGTGGTGAACCCTCTTTACGTAAAGACTTCACTGACATCATCGCTGCGGTACATGAAAACGCCAGCATTCGCCAGATTGCCGTAACAACCAACGGTTATCGCCTTGCGCGCGACATCCAACAATGGCGTGATGCCGGGCTGACGGCAGTGAACGTTAGCGTAGATAGTCTTGATGCTCGTCAGTTTCACGCGATTACCGGACAGGATAAATTCCGTCAGGTGATGGGCGGCATTGACGCCGCGTTCTCTGCCGGTTTTGAGCGCGTAAAAGTCAACACTGTGCTAATGCGTGATGTGAACCACCACGAACTCGATACCTTCCTTGCCTGGATCAAACCGCGTCCTATCCAGTTGCGTTTCATCGAATTGATGGAAACCGGCGATGGCGGCGAATTGTTCCGCAAACACCACATCTCGGGCAAAATCATTCGCGACCAGTTGTTGGCTCGCGGCTGGGTACACCAACTCCGCAGCCGTAGTGACGGCCCGGCGCAGGTCTTTTGCCATCCAGATTATCAGGGCGAAATTGGCCTGATCATGCCTTACGAAAAAGACTTCTGTGCCAGTTGTAACCGCCTGCGCGTCTCATCCGTCGGCAACCTGCATCTATGCTTATTTGGCGAGCAGGGCATTTCATTGCGTGATTTGCTGGCGAGCGACGAGCAAATCACGGAGCTTGAAGCGCGTATCGCTGAAGCCCTGACCCACAAAAAACAGACCCATTTCCTGCATGACGGTGAAACCGGCATTACCCAAAACCTGTCCTACATCGGCGGTTAAAATCATATACATAGGGAAATCTCAATGAGCCAGACGAGTAGTGAATTTATCCCGCTACATATTGCCATTCTGACTGTTTCAAGCCGCCGCGGTGAAGACGACGACACTTCAGGGCATTATCTGCGTGAGGCTGCCACTGACGCGGGCCACAAAGTGGTTGCCAAAGCGATTGTTAAAGAAAACCGCTACGCCATTCGCGCGCAGGTTTCTCAATGGATTGCTGAGGATGAAGTCCAGGTGGTGCTAATCAACGGTGGCACAGGTTTTACCGATGGCGACCAGGCGCCCGAAGCGTTACTGCCGTTGTTTGACCGTGAAATCGAAGGTTTTGGTGAAGTTTTCCGCATGCTCTCTTTTGAAGAAATCGGCACCTCGACGCTGCAATCTCGTGCCCTGGCCGGTATTGCGAATCGCACGCTTATTTTTGCCATGCCAGGTTCCACGAAAGCGTGCCATACCGCGTGGGAAAATATCATCCAGCCTCAACTGGATGCTCGCGTGCGCCCTTGTAATTTCCATCCACATCTCAAGAAATAAATTATGTCGCAACTGACTCATATTAATGCCGCTGGCGAAGCGCACATGGTTGATGTTTCCGCCAAAGCAGAAACCGTGCGTGAAGCGCGTGCCGAAGCGTTTATCACCATGGAAGCCGCAACATTAGCGATGATTATTGAAGGCAGCCATCATAAAGGTGATGTCTTTGCCACGGCGCGAATCGCCGGGATCCAGGCCGCAAAACGCACCTGGGATTTGATTCCTCTTTGCCACCCGCTAATGCTCAGTAAAGTCGAAGTCAATTTAGCGGCTGAACCTGAACATAACCGTGTGCGCATCGAATCTGTCTGCCGTTTGACCGGTAAAACCGGCGTGGAAATGGAAGCGTTAACTGCTGCGTCGGTTGCCGCGTTGACCATCTACGACATGTGCAAAGCGGTGCAGAAAGATATGGTGATCGGCCCGGTTCGCCTGCTGGCGAAAAGCGGCGGTAAATCTGGCGACTTTAAGGCGGATAGCAAGGTGGCAGAACATGATTAACGTGCTGTTTTTTGCCCAGGTACGTGAACTGGTTGATTGCGACAACCTGAAACTGGACGCGAGTTTTAGCAATGTCGAACAACTGCGCCAGAATCTGGCTGCGAAAAGCGAGCGCTGGGCGCTGGCGCTCGAGTCAGGCAAACTACTGGCTGCCGTCAACCAGACACTGGTAAGTTTCGATCACCCGCTAAGCGACGGTGATGAAGTCGCCTTTTTCCCTCCGGTCACAGGCGGTTAAAATGGAAAACACTCGAATCCGTGTCAGCCACGAGAATTTCAACGTCGGCGACGAATACCAGTGGCTCGCGCAGTGCGATGAAGACGGCGCGGTGGTGACGTTTACCGGCAAAGTACGCAATCACAATCTTGGCGATAGCGTGAGCGCATTGACGCTGGAACATTATCCGGGCATGACCGAAAAGGCGCTGGCGGACATTATTGAAGAAGCACGTCTTCGTTGGCCGTTACAGCGCGTTAGTGTGATTCACCGCATTGGTGAATTGTGGCCTGGTGACGAGATCGTGTTTGTTGGCGTGACGGGTGCGCATCGCAGTTCAGCGTTCGAATCCGCACAATTCATTATGGATTATCTGAAAACGCGCGCGCCGTTCTGGAAGCGCGAAGCCACGTCTGAAGGGGAGCGCTGGGTAGAAGCTCGCGAAACTGATAAGCAAGCGGCCAAACGCTGGTAACAAGCACCTTCATACAGTTGTGTTAATCTTAAAGTACAGGCCTTCGAGCCTGAAATTCGGTCAACGTAATTAACTTAAGGAAGCATCATGGATCGATTCCCACGTTCCAATGACACTATTGTCCAGCAGGCCCGTACTGGCTTGCAGGCATATATGGCACAAGTTTATGGCTGGATGACCTGCGGCCTGTTACTGACGGCATTTGTCGCCTGGTATGTGTCTGGCAATCAAGATCTAATCTTTTATATTTACTCTAATAAAATTGCTCTGATTGGGTTGTTTGTTGTGCAACTAGGGTTGGTCTTTGTTCTGTCGGGTATGATCCATAAGTTGAGTGCAGGGGCTGCCACTAGTTTGTTTATGCTCTACTCCGCTTTGACAGGATTGACTCTATCTTTCATCTTTATCGTCTATACCGCCTCATCCATAACAAGCACATTTATTGTTACTGCAGGCATGTTCGGTGCGATGAGCCTGTACGGTTACACCACCAAGCGTGATTTAAGCGGTTTTGGCAACATGCTGTTTATGGCACTGATCGGCATTGTGCTGGCATCGCTGGTGAACATTTGGCTGGAAAGCACGGCGATGATGTGGGCGATAACCTATATCGGCGTCATCGTGTTTGTCGGCCTGACGGCTTATGACACGCAAAAGCTGAAAAACATTGGTGAGCAAATTGATACTCGCGATACGCAAACCATGCGTAAGTACTCGATTCTTGGCGCACTGACGCTGTATCTCGACTTCATCAACTTGTTCCTGATGCTGTTGCGTATTTTCGGTAACCGCCGCTAAGTCCTGTCACCCTCATCCTACCCTTTCTTTTCCCCCTCTCCCGCAGGGAGAGGGCTGGGGTGAGGGTTGTTTTCTTCCAGGCTCTTCTCATTTTTCACCCGCATCGTCTTCGCCCGGCTCTCCAGCACTAAATAGCAAACAATCGCCAGCAGCAGTGGGGCAATAAAGTAAAGCATGCGATACGCCAGCAACGCGGCAATAATCGTCCCATTACTGACATGTTCACCCGCCAGCAACGCAATGAACACCGCCTCCAGCACGCCAATCCCCGCAGGAATATGCACAATGACGCCCGCAATACTGCTTACTAAAAGTACGCCTAAAACAAAGAAATAGTTGCTCCCCTGGCCCAGCAACAACCAGATAATCGCCCCCATCACCATCCAGTTACAGCTTGAAATCGCCATCTGCATCAGTGCGAATTTAAACGATGGCAACACCAGACGCTGGCCTTTGATCGTCATATGGCGATGCTTCGCAAAGGCACAAAACCACAGATAAACCGCGATGATCGCCAGTAGCACGCCGCCTAAAATGCGCAGCGTGGTTTCGTCTATGTACCAGTGAGCCGGTAATTGCACCACGCCAACGGTAAAAATCACCCCTGCCAACAGGATGTAACCCAGCCAGTTAGTGGAGATACTTAACGAGAAAATGCGCGTAATCGTGGCGCTCGGCAGGCCAAGGCGCGAATAAAGCCGGTAACGCATACCAATGCCGCCAACCCAGGTGCTCAATGTCAGGTTAAAGGCGTAACAGATAAACGACACCAGCATGACCTGCCGCTTTGCCAGTTTATGCCCGCAATACGCCCGCGCAAGCAGGTCGTAGCAGCCATAAATCAGATAACTCAGAATCACCAGACCGACCGCGCTAAACAGTGCCAGACGGTTGTAATTGCGGATCACTTCCCAAACTTCCGGCCAGTCCACTTTTGTGGCATACACCACCAACAGCACGATAACGGCAATAAAAAATAGCCAGGTGAGGATCTTCTTCGCTTTGCGCCATTTTGGGTGCGAGTGCGACATCAATATTTTACCCCCGGGTTTTCAGCCTCAACTTCTGTGTCTATTCGGTCCTGGGTTTCCAGTTGCGGCTGTGCTGGCGGCATCACCTGGGCAAGTTTTGGGGTGTGTGCGGGTAACCAGCCAACCATCGCCGGGAAGTGGCGCAAAAAGTGGAACGCCAGCACGCTTTTCCCCAGATTCCACCAGGTTCGTTTTGGTAGCATGGACTCGTCGACGGGCTGGCAATCCTGGGCTATCAGGCAGCTCAGGTTTTGGCGCAGAGTTTCGTTAAAGGTACGATCGTAAATAATCAGGTTGGCTTCAAGATTGAGCGACAAACTCAGCGGATCAAGATTGCTGGAGCCGACGGTTGCCCAGTGGTCGTCCATCAGCGCGACTTTGCCGTGCAGCGGGCGGCGCTGGTACTCGTAAATCTTCACACCCGAGCGCACTAAATAATTGTACAGCAGGCGAGCACCCACTTTGACAATCGGCATATCCGGCTCGCCTTGCACGATTAACTTCACTGAGACACCGCGTCGTGAGGCATTGCGCATCGCATGAAGCAGCCGGTAACCGGGGAAGAAATAGGCGTTAGCAATGATCACTTCACGCTTCGCTTTGCCGAGCATTTTCAGGTAATAACGTTCGATATCATCGCGATGCCGGTTATTGTCGCGCCAGACAAACAGCGCTTGCGCCTCTCCGGGTTTGAGGTTTTCTTGTGCGGGATTGCGGCGGCGATGCCACCAGTGGCGTTTGGTATCGTGACCCGGCAAGTTGGAAACCACGTACTGATAAATATCGTGTACCACTGGCCCTTCAACTTTGACCGAATAATCCTGTTTGGCTTCAGGGCCATAATCACTCATCTGTTCGGCGGAGTAATTAATGCCGCCGACAAACGCCACCGCGCTGTCGACCACCACGATTTTGCGGTGCATACGGCGGAACAAATTAGTGCGTATACCGAACAGCGGCGGACGCGGGTCATAATAGCGGAACATCACGCCAGCGCTTGTCAGTTCACTTACAAACTCATCGCTTAAATCCGGTGAACCGTAGCCATCCAGCAGAACTTCCACCCTAACGCCACGCTGAGCAGCATTCAGTAGTACGGCATGTAACTGCTTACCGACATCATCTTCAAACCAGATAAATGTTTCGAGCAGCACTTTGCTACGCGCCTGGCTGATGGCGGTAAACACCGCCGGGAAAAACTGGTCGCCATTTTCGAGTAACGAAATACAGTTGCCGTCACGCCAGCTATTTTTCATAGATGAATCTCCACCGCTAATGGCGCATGGTCAGAAAGATGCCGCCACTGTTGCAACGGCAGTGCAGTAGGGGCGCTGGCAGAGGCATTTTTTACATAAATCCTGTCCAGGCGCAGAACGGGAAAGCGGGCAGGGAAAGTGCGTGCCGGGCGGCCCGATGCACGGGTGAAGACTTCATCCAGGCCGGTTTGCCTGAGTTGCTGATTGGCGCGTTGTTGCCAGTCATTGAAATCACCGGCCACCACCACTGGCTCGCCTTCAGGGAGTTCATTCACCAGTTGGCAAAGCATGTTGAGCTGGGCCTGGCGGTGCGCGTCACGTAAACCGAGATGCACGCAAATGACATGGGCTCGAATATTCGCGCCGGGAAGGTTTATCTGGCAGTGCAGCATGCCGCGTTTTTCGTGGCCTTCGACCGAGATGTCGCGGTTATCAAAATGGCTGATGGGGAAACGTGATAACACGGCATTGCCGTGATGGCCTTCGGGATAAACCGCGTTGCGCCCATAAGCGAATTCGCTCCACGTGCTATCGGCGAGGAATTCGTAATGGCTGGTTTCCGGCCAATTTTCGACCTGCAGGGAGTGGGCTTCGTGAGCGCCCATCACCTCCTGCAAGCAGACAATATCGGCAGAAACGGCGCGTACCGCGTCGCGCAACTCCGGCAAAATGAAGCGCCTGTTGAGTGCGGTAAAGCCTTTATGTGTATTAATTGTGAGCACTTTAAAGGAAAAGTGCTGAGTCTTGTTACCCATGCTTCTCCCGGCATTGTTATCATCGCGTTGAAAATAAAGTGTAGTCTCTGTCACAAATAGGTGTCGGGTTACAGAATTTTCCGCATACTGCGGTACTCTGAATGACAGGAATTAGTGGCCAGGAGAGAAATTAATGAAATGGCAACAACGTGTACAAGTGACTACAGGCCTAAGCTGCTGGCAAATAATGCTGCATCTTTCAGTGCTTTGTGTGCTGCTCGTTGGCTGGAAAACTGCCTCCCTCATACCGGTCGGCATTGGGTTATGTTTGCTGTATGTCGCAACAGTTATCCTGATGTTCGCCCTGCAACGTGTTCGTACAGGGCGCTTACGTGATATTGGTGATTTTCTTGAAGAGCTGACTACCACCTGGTATTTCGGCAACGCGATGATTGTGCTGTGGCTGTTGTCACGCGTGGTCGAGAATAAATTCCTGCTGGCAGGAGCCGGGCTGGCGATGATTGCCGGGCCGATTATTTATTCGCTGTTCGCCAAAGATAAAACCTCAGGCGATTTTGCGCCGAAACATCCAGTACGCCGCTGAACCCGTAGTGGCTGCTATCACCAATAGCGGCCACACACTTCCCCAGACAATGTCAAAACTCGCGTTCTTCAAATAAATCTGCTTAGTGATGTCAGTGAAATGCCGAATCGGGTTTACCCACGTCAGGTTTTGCAGCCACACCGGCATGTTCTCGACCGGTGAAACATAACCCGACAGCAAAATCGCCGGCATCATAAAGACAAACACGCCAATAAATGCCTGCTGTTGCGTCGAACACAATGACGAAATCAGCAAACCAAAGCCCACCAGTGACAAACCGTAAATCAGCATCGTGAAGTAAAACAGCAACAGCGAGCCGGAAAACGGAATGTGATAACCCCAAATCCCGACGCCCAGCACAATGGTTGCCTGGCCAATCGCCACGATTTGCGCGGGTACGGCTTTACCAACAAAAATCTGCCAGGTGGCGAGTGGCGAAACCAACAGCTGATCGAGCGTGCCTTGCTCACGTTCGCGCGCCACGGAAAGTGAGGTGACAATCATCACGCCAATCGTGGTAATCATCGCAATCAACGATGGCACCACAAACCATTTATAATCCAGATTCGGGTTATACCAGTTGCGCACCACCAGCTCGCTGTTGTTCGGTTTTGGCTGCCCGGACACCAGTTCCTGTTGGTAATTCTTCACAATTTGCTGGAGGTAATTGGCGGCAATCTGCGCACTGTTCGAGTTACGCCCATCAAGAATGATTTGCAGTTTTGCTTGCTGCTGGCTGGCAATATCACGCGAGAATTCTGCCGGGAAGCGAATCAGCAGCAGCGCTTTTTGGTTGTCGATAGTTGGCTGGATCTCTTGCGGGCTTTTCAGCAACAGCACATGGCTGAATGCTTTGGCGCGGGCAAAACGCTGGGTCAGTTCAACGGAGTGGCTGCCGTTATCTTCGTTGTAAATCGCGATAGTGGCGTTAGTCACTTCAAGCGTGGCGGCGAACGGAAACAGCACCACTTGCAACACCACCGGCAGAATCAAAATCGCCCGCGTTTGTGGCTCGCGCAACAGGGATTGCAGCTCTTTGCGTATTAATGTCCAGAGTCGATATAACATCGCTTTTCCCTAATCAAGACGGCGCTTGGTTTTGATGGCCGTCAGGCCGATAAACATCACCGCCGAGGCAATTAAAAACAGCACGTTGATAACCAACACGGTCGTAATATTCCCCGCCAGGAACAGGCTTTGCAGGGTGCTGACGAAATAACGCGCCGGAATGACATAGGTCACCGCGCGGATAATCGCTGGCATGCTGTCAATCTGGAAGATAAACCCAGACAACATAATCGACGGCAAGAAGGCAGCATTTAACGCCACCTGGGCGGCATTAAACTGGTTACGGGTAATCGTCGAAATCAGCAGCCCCATACCGAGTGTGCTGAGCAAAAACAGACTGGTGATGAAGAATAAAATAAGCAATGAACCGCGATACGGCACGTCGAGAATAAACACCGACACCAGCATACACAGCAGCATTGCCAGCATCCCTAACACGTAATAGGGCAGCAGTTTGCACAGCAGTAGTTCGGTGCGCGTGACTTGCGTTGAGAGCAGGGCTTCCATAGTGCCGCGCTCCCATTCCCGTGCCACTACCAGCGAAGTCAGAATTGCGCCAATCACCGTCATGATGATGGTCACAGCACCTGGGATGATAAAATGTTGGCTGATGGCCGCCGGGTTGAACCAGTAACGCAACTGCACATCGATCAGCGGTTCAAACTTTTCCCCGCGATCTTCCGCCCGCTGTTGCTGCCAGATTTGCCAAATCCCCTCCATATAACCCTGCACGAAATTGGCGGTGTTCGGCTCGCTGCCATCGGTAATCACCTGTATCGGCGCGCTGGCACCTGCACGCGCCATGTTTTGCGCAAAATCGGTTGGGATCACCACCAGCCCGCGAATTTTTCCCGCCTGCATTAACTGAATCAGGTGCTGGCGATTATCGCTCACCGTCGGGTCGATATAGGGGGATGCGGTAATGGTGTGGGCGAAAACCAGCGCTTCTTCGCTTTGCTGCTCCAGTAACACCCCGACCCGCAGACGGCTGGAATCGAGGTTGATGCCATAGCCAAAAATAAACAGCAACAACAGTGGGATCACCACCGCAATCAACCAACTACTCGGGTCACGCACTATCTGGCGCGTTTCTTTCACGCACAGGGCTCGCACCCTTCGCCAGGAAACGGCCTGGTTATGCTCGCTCATTTTCGTGCTCCTTATCCCATTGATGGATAAGCGTAATAAACGCTTGCTCCATGGTCGGGTCAGTTTGCTCGTTGTTGGCGGCTTGTTCTTTCAGAGCGTCTGGCGTGCCGCTGGCAATCAGCTTGCCGCGATACACCAGCCCAATACGGTCACAGTATTCGGCTTCATCCATAAAGTGGGTGGTCACCATCACCGTGACGCCTTTTTCCACCATGCTGTTGATGTGCAACCAAAATTCGCGGCGCGTAATCGGGTCAACGCCCGAGGTCGGTTCATCAAGAAACAAAATATCCGGTTCGTGCATCAGCGAGCAGGCCAGTGCCAGGCGCTGTTTAAAGCCGAGGGGCAGGGCATCCGTGGCGCTGTTCATAATCGGTTGCAGGTTGAACGCGTCACTCATGCGGTTAATTTTCTCCTCCTGGGCTTTGCCGCGCAGGCCATACACGCCGGAGAAAAAACGCAGGTTTTGCGCCACGGTGAGGTTGCCGTAAAGCGAAAATTTTTGTGCCATATAACCCAGGTGCTGGCGAGCCTTGCCGGAACTGGTTTTTAAATCCATATCCAGCACCAGCGCTTTGCCGGAAGTGGGCACCAGCAAGCCGCACATCATTTTAAAGGTGGTGGATTTCCCGGCTCCGTTTGGCCCCAGCAGGCCGAAAATTTCACCACGCTGGACGGTGAAATCCACGTTATCGGTGGCAGCGAAATCACCGAACTTTTTGGTCAGCGCTTCGGCTTTGATCACCGTTTCACCCTGGGTGCCTTCCACAGTATGGAGGATTTTCCCCAGCGGAGATTCTTGTGTCGCCGCACCACCGAGCAGGTCGATAAACGCATCTTCAAAACGCGGCTCGGTTTGTACGATGCTTTCAGGCCGGAGATCGAGCGCCTGGCTGAGTTCGTCAACGGTCGACCCTTTTGCGAGGATCAGGCGCACCGAACGCCCCTGAATCACGCCGTCGCTGACCTGCGGCAATTTGAGCGCGCGTTGTAGCAACTTGCGGTTATTCTCCTCGCTGTGGCTAACCAGCAGCGATCGCCCCGCCATTTGTTGGGTTAATTCCTTCGGCGCACCGTGATACAACAGCTCGCCTTCGTTCATCAGCAACACGTCGCGGCACTGTTCGGCTTCGTCGAGGTACGAGGTGCTCCACAGAATCAACATGCCGTCACCGGCCAATTCGTGCACCATTTGCCACAACTCGCGGCGTGAAATCGGGTCAACGCCGACACCGGGTTCATCAAGCAACAGCACTTTAGGCTGGCCGACTAACGTACAGGCGAGGCCGAGTTTCTGCTTCATGCCGCCGGATAGCTTCCCTGCGAGGCGGGTGGTAAACGGGCCTAGGGCGGTAAACTCCAGCAACCGCTTAAACGTCTCTTCACGTTCTTGCCCGGTGACGCTGCGTAAATCGGCGTACAGCGTCAGGTTTTCCATCACCGTTAAATCTTCATACAAGCCAAATTTTTGCGGCATGTATCCCAGAACCGCATGCAGGGCGCGGTCGTCTTCGATAGGATCCAGGCCAATGACGCTTGCAGTTCCTTCGGTCGGTTTCAGCAAACCTGCCAGCATACGCATTAAAGTGGTTTTCCCCGCGCCATCCGGGCCGACCAGACCAGTGACCGAGCCGGTATGAATCTCGCATTCAAGGCTCGCCACCGCAGGCTTTTGCTGGCCGGGAAACTGTTTCATCAACCCTTGCAGGCGGATGATGCCCTCCTGGCTACTCATGCGCTTTCTCGTCGTTGAATTTCACGGTAACCGGCATGCCCTGGCGCAGCGAGTCGTCAGCATCGGTGACAATAATCCGCAGGCGATACACCAGGTCGGTACGCAAGTCCGGCGTTTCGACGGTTTTCGGCGTGAATTCAGCGGTGGGAGAGACAAAACCAATTTTGCCGTGATACGGCTTATCCGGGCGGCCATCGGTATACACCAATAACTCGGTGCCGGGTTTCGCCTGGTTCAGACTCACTTCGTTAACGTAAGCACGCACCCAAACCGGGCGGGTGAGGGAGAGGGTTAATACGGTACTCCCTGCATTGAGCATGCTGCCGGGTTCAACGGCGCGGGTCAGCAAAGTGCCATCTGATGGGGAAACCAGCGTGGTGTCTTGCAAATCCAGTTGTGCCTGGGCGAGCTGGGCTTTAGCTTGTTGTAAGCTGGCCTGCGCCTGGGCAATTTCCTGCGGGCGGTTACCGGTGCGGTACTGGCTTAATTTATCGCGTGCTGCTTTCAGCGTCGCTTTGGCCTGCTCGCTGGATGAACGGGCATTTTCCAGATCGTTGGCTGAAATTACCCGGCGCGCCCACAAACCTTGCTGGCGTTGATAAAAGTTCTGCGCGTAATCGAATGCCGCCTGCGCCTGATTCACCTGAGCGGCAACCTGGGCGATTTCTTCGTCACGATAACCGGCGATAATCAGGTCAAATTTGGCCTGCGCTGCAGCGACATTGGCTTGCGCCTGAAGCAGGGCGTTTTGATATGGCCCCTGGTCCAGTTCACCCAGCGTTTCACCTGCTTTAATCGCATCGCCTTCATCCACCTGTAACGCGGCCAAACGCCCGCCGACGCGGAAGCTCATATTGACGGTGCGGATATCCACGTTGCCGTACAACGTTAACCCTTGATCCTGTTGGCTTTTGTACCACATCCAGCCTGCAATCCCTGCGGCGATAAGCACCACAATTGACACGATAATGATCGGCTTTTTACTTTTCATTGCCGGTTTTCCCTCGTTGATTCGCTAACCCTTGCAAAATGAAATCGATATGGCTGCCGACCACATCGCTGATTTTCTTAACATTTTCACTATCAAATGTTGACCATCCGGCGCGCAGCAGAATGGTTTCTCGTCCCAGCCGGAAAGCCAGAATCTGCCCAAGCAGCGCATGAGTATGGAGAATCGTTTCGGTGTCATTGGGGCTTCTATCGGTATAACGCCCGACGAGGCTGGTCAGATGGGTGTGCATCGGAGCAATCACCTGCTGGTGAATGAGCTGATAAGCCGGTGTGGGTGAGAGCTGCTCGCGGGAGATAAACTTGCTGAGATTCAGCGTTTCATCGGCAGTCAGCAGGATAATCATGTGATTGCAGGCAGTATGTATCAGCTGGCGAATCTGTGATTTATCCGTTTGCGGCAGGCGTAAAAGGGCCTCGGCGCGTTCGACGTGCGGCTTGAAATTAAGCGTGATGAAGTCAGCTATTGATTGCGCACAGGCCATATACAGCTCTTCCTTTGAGCCAAAATAGTAGGTGATGGCGGCAATGTTTTGCCCGGCTAGTGCGGCGATATCGCGCGTAGTAGCGTGTAAGCCGTACTCACCAAATTGCGCGAGAGCTGCAGCAATCAGGGTCTTTTTTGCCTGCTCACCGCGGGTTGTGACAGGCGTCGGTGTTGCGTTCATACCGACCTCTTAAAAAGTTAATCAATCGATTGATTAAGAGTAGGCTCGATGTGATTACCTGTCTAGTCCGATATATTTATCTTGTGAATGCGTAAGAAAATAGAATTTGTGCGCAAAATCACAAAACCTGTTACACTGCGCGGCTTACGGCACCGTGGTTTGTGCCCCTCTCTCGCGCCAGAATGACTGGCGTCATATGAACCCCTGGAAACTACACCGCACCTCGCGGTCAGGGCGATTCTGGAGTACCTATGTCTTTTGATTCTCTCGGCCTGAACGCCGATATTCTGCGTGCAGTGGAAGAGCAAGGCTATCGTGAGCCTACCCCTATTCAACGTCAGGCGATTCCGGTTGTTTTAGCTGGTCGCGACCTGATGGCCAGTGCCCAAACCGGTACCGGCAAAACCGCAGGCTTTACCCTGCCGCTGTTGCAGCGCCTGGTAGACAAACAGCCGCATGCGAAAGGCCGTCGCCCGGTGCGCGCGCTGATCCTGACGCCAACCCGTGAGCTTGCCGCTCAGATTGGCGAAAACGTGCGTGACTACAGCAAATATTTAGATATCCGTTCGCTGGTGGTTTTCGGCGGCGTGAGCATTAACCCGCAGATGATGAAACTGCGTAGCGGCGTTGATGTGCTGGTGGCAACACCTGGCCGTCTGTTAGATCTGGAACACCAGAACGCCGTGAAACTCGACCAGGTAGAAATCCTGGTGCTGGACGAAGCCGACCGCATGCTGGACATGGGCTTCATTCACGATATTCGTCGCGTGCTGGCTAAACTGCCTGCGCGTCGCCAGAACTTGCTGTTCTCTGCGACCTTCTCTGATGACATTAAAGGGCTGGCTGAAAAGCTGTTGCATAACCCGGAAGAAGTCTCTGTTGCGCGTCGTAACACCGCGTCAGAGCAAGTGACTCAGCACGTTCACTTCGTTGATAAGAAACGTAAAAGAGAACTGCTGTCACAGATGATTGGCGAAGGTAACTGGCAGCAAGTGCTGGTGTTTACCCGTACCAAACATGGTGCCAACCACCTGGCTGAACAGCTCGGCAAAGATGGCATTACCGCAGCGGCAATTCACGGTAACAAGAGCCAGGGCGCGCGTACTCGTGCATTGGCTGATTTCAAAAACGGCGGCATTCGTGTGTTGGTTGCGACCGACATCGCGGCACGTGGTCTTGATATCGAAGAGCTGCCACATGTTGTGAACTACGAGCTGCCGAACGTACCGGAAGATTACGTTCACCGTATTGGCCGTACTGGCCGTGCGGCGGCAACGGGTGAAGCGCTGTCTTTGGTGTGTGTCGATGAACACAAACTGTTGCGTGACATCGAACGTGTGCTGAAGCGTGAAGTTCCGCGTATGGCGATCCCTGGTTATGAAGTTGACCCATCTATTCCTGCTGAGCCGATTGTGAACGGTCGTCAGCAGCAGCGTGGCGGTGGCGGTCGTGGAAACGGCGGCGGTCAAGGCCAGGGTCAACGTCGTGGCGGTAATAGTGGCGGTGCATCCTCCGATCGCAGCAGTGCTCCACGTCGTCCATCACGCCCACAGGGTGATGGTGCCGGGAAACCTGCTGGTGCGAATGGTCGTCGTCGTCCAGCGCGTAAGCCTGCTTCCGCATAATTAATTTATAACGCCCTCTCCCTGAGGGGACTGGATTCCTCCCTCTCCCTCAGGGAGAGGGTTGGGGTGAGGGTGGTTTTAAGACCCATTCAAGAGGTGCTAACATAGCGCCTCTTTTTTTTACCGGAAAAACGCTATGCGTGTACTGCTTGCGCCAATGGAAGGGGTTCTCGACTCGCTGGTTCGGGAACTGCTTACCGAGGTGAATGACTACGACTTGTGTATCACCGAGTTCTTGCGCGTGGTCGACCAGCTTTTGCCGGTAAAATCGTTCCATAAACTTTGCCCTGAACTTCATCATGCCAGCCGCACCACTTCGGGTACGCTAGTACGAGTCCAGTTGCTGGGGCAGCATCCGCAATGGTTAGCTGAAAACGCCGCGCGCGCTGTGGAACTGGGTTCCTGGGGCGTCGATCTCAACTGCGGTTGCCCGTCTAAACTGGTCAACGGCAGCGGCGGTGGAGCCACACTGCTCAAAGACCCCGATCTGATTTACCGTGGTGCAAAAGCAATGCGTGAAGCGGTGCCTGCACACTTGCCGGTGACGGTAAAAATCCGCCTCGGTTGGGACAGCGATGCGCGTCAGTTTGAAATTGCTGATGCGGTGCAACAGGCTGGAGCCACGGAACTTACCGTTCACGGGCGCACTAAAGAAGACGGATACAAAGCCGAACGCATCAACTGGGCGGCGATTGGTGAAATACGCAAGCGCTTGTCGATTCCGGTGATTGCTAACGGTGAAATCTGGGACTGGCAAAGTGCGCAAGACTGCATGGCAGCAACCGGCTGCGATTCGGTAATGATTGGCCGTGGGGCGCTTAATGTACCCAATCTAAGCCGCGTGATTAAATATAACGAGCCGCGTATGCCGTGGCCGGACGTGGTGAAATTACTGCAAAAATATAGCCAGCTAGAAAAGCAGGGCGATACCGGGATGTATCACGTTGCACGTATAAAACAGTGGTTGGGGTATTTACGTAAAGAATATATTGAAGCCACCGAATTATTTACTGAAATTCGCAGCTATAAAACTTCTGCGACAATTAGCCAGGCAATTAACAGTTTATAATTATAGGTGTCGCTAATTGGTTAAAAAATTAGAGTGCGGTCACAGACTATTTAAATAAACATTGCCGTACATTCGCTGGCGTTTATTATCGTCAGCGTAATAGATTATTGGATTGTTACTGCTCAAGCAGGCAAAACCTGATTCTCCTTATTTAAGGAGGGTCGGGTTTTTTTGTTTTTGTCAGAAGGCAATTCGCAATTAAGTTACTGATTGCATTACCTCTGGGACTCTTATATGGATATTAAATCGCACTATGTACTCACCACGGTGTTGCTGGCGCCGTTAGTATTTCCTTTTTATGCGCAAAGTAGCGCAAAGCTATCCGTTGAACAGCGTCTGGAAATGCTGGAAAAGGATTTACAGGAAACTAAAAAAGAACTGCAATATTATAAGTCACAAGAACAAATTAATCGTAAAAACATTTCTGATATGAATGTATTTGCTAAGCAAACGACGCGACCAGACCAGGTATTAGTAGCAACAACTTCACCATCAACCTCGCAGGAATCTGAGAAAACCACGCCACAAATTTCGGCAATGACCATGAGTGACCTGAGCAAATTTGTGAAGGAGGATATTGGCTTTAGCTATAACGGCTATTTCCGCTCTGGCTGGGGAACCACTACGGAAGGCGCACCAAAATCCTGGGCTATTGGTTCATTAGGCCGCTTAGGGAACGAATACAGCAGCTGGTTTGATTTAAAAGTGTCACAACGGGTCTACAACGAAGGGGGTAAAACGGTTCATGCCGTAGTGCAGCTGGATGGTAACGTCGGCCAGCAATATTCCGCCGGCTGGTTTGGCGATAACGCTAATAACGAAAACTACCTCCAGTTTTCAGATCTTTATGTTAACACTAAAGGCTTTTTACCCTTTGCGCCTGAAGCTGATTTCTGGGTCGGTAAGCACCAGTTACCGATGTATGAAATCCAGATGCTGGACTGGAAAACTCAGCGCACCGATGGCGGTGGCGGGCTGGGGATTCAGGACATGAAACTGGGTAGCGGCAAACTGGATATTGCCTTAATACGTGAAGATATTGACGGTTATAACCAGGATCTCAGCAAATCACAGAAACTGAATGTTAATACTATTGATGCTCGTTATAAGTCGATCCCGCTGTGGGATAAAGCTGAGCTTATGGTCAATGGCCGCTATGCGATGGCGAACCAGAGTGACATGCAGAATAATAACGAAGACAAAAATGGCTATTATCGCTGGAAAGATACCTGGATGGTCGGCACTGCGCTGAAACAAAATTTCGACAACGGTGGCTTTAACGAATTTAGCTTCCTTGTGGCAAATAACTCTTTAGCCAGCAGTTTTGCCCGTTACTCAGGTTCCAGCCCTTACACCTCATTTAATGGGCGTTATTATGGTGAGCATACCGGTGGTACCGCATTAAGACTTGTCTCACAGGGTGAAACTTATTTACGTGACGATATTATTCTGGCTAATGCACTGGTTTATTCTCGGGGTGAGGATGTTTATAGCTATGAAACTGGAGCACATACAGATTTTGAAAGTGTCCGTGCCGTGATTCGCCCAGCGTATATCTGGAGTAAATATAATCAGACGGGTATCGAATTAGGCTATTTCAACCAGAAGAATACTGACCAGATGGGCAATGAATTTACTGAGTCAGGTTATAAAACTACGCTCTATCACGCATTAAAAGTGAACACCAGCATGTTAACTTCTCGTCCAGAAATACGATTCTATGCTACTTATATTCATTCACTGAATAATGAACTGGATAATTTTAGTTTTGCAGATGAGAAAAATGATCAGCTGGCGATTGGCGCTCAGGCTGAAGTGTGGTGGTAATAAGGGAATATGATGAAAATTAAACTGCATTATTTATCGTTAGTTATCGTGAGTCTGCTGGGCATACCCGCAACTCAGGCGGCCACGTTACCTTCTTCGCCTGCGGCAACCGTGCCCGTTAGCCAATACATCACTGGCCTGAATAATGATAACTCAGTAACGTTTCGCTTGTTTGCACCTGGCGCAAAACGCGTTTCGGTCGTTACCGGCAGCACACCAGAAAGCCAGCAGTCCCACGAGATGACGCGCGACGAAAGCGGTGTCTGGTCGTGGAGTAGCGCGCAGCTTAAGCCAAACCTCTACGAATACTATTTTGATGTGGATGGCTTTCGCAGCATCGATACCGGCAGTCGCTTCACCAAGCCTCAACGCCAGGTAAACACTAGCTTGATTCTTGTTCCAGGCAGTATTTTAGATGAGCGCGCGGTTCCGCACGGGGAACTGAGAACGCTGGCGTACCACTCGAAGGCATTGCAGGCCGAACGCCAGGTCTATGTCTGGACGCCACCGGGCTACAAGCCAGGTGGTGAGCCGCTGCCGGTGCTCTATTTCTACCATGGTTTTGGCGATACCGGCCTGTCGGCTATTACGCAGGGGCGCATTCCACAAATCATGGATAACCTGCTGGCTGAAGGCAAAATCAAGCCCATGCTGGTCGTGGTGCCGGATACCGAAACCGACATCCAGCTGGCGGTGGCGGAAAACTTCCCGCCAGTTGAACGCCGCAAAAATTTCTACCCGCTCAATGCCGCTGCTGCGGACAAAGAGTTGATGCAGGACATTATTCCGCTTATCGACAGCCGCTTTACTACGCGCAAAGACGCGGCGGGCAGGGCGTTAGCGGGTTTATCGCAAGGCGGTTACCAGGCACTGGTTTCAGGAATGAGCCATCTGGATAGCTTTGGCTGGCTGGCAACGTTTAGCGGTGTTAGCACCACAACCGTGCCAAACGAGGCTGTTTCACGTCAACTTGCCCAACCGCAGGCTATCAACAAGCAGTTACATAACTTCACCTTAGTGGTCGGTGAAAAAGACGGGGTAACGGGCAAAGATATCGCCGGTTTGAAAAGCCAGCTTGAACAGCAAGGGGTAAAGTTTACTTATAAACAATATCCTGGGCTGGGGCACGAGATGGACGTCTGGCGGCCTGCGTATGCGGAATTTGTGCAGCAGCTATTTGTTACCCCGCAGCGGTAAACTCGCGACAGCCGTCACGCTTTGCTGTTTGTGGCATTGAGAGGCGAAACGAAACTGGTACAGTGGCCGGACTGGATTGTTACTGCTTTTGCAGGCAAAACCTGATTTTCTGGCCTGTGCCGGAGGTCAGGTTTTTTTGTTTCTGGGGTTTCTATGAAGATCGCCAAAATACTCAATAACAACGTAGTGGTGATTCTGGACGAACACGGACGTGAACAAGTGGTGATGGGCCGTGGTCTTGGCTTCCAGAAACAGGTGGGTGAACCGCTTGAAAAGGAGAAAATCGAGAAGGTTTTTGCCCTGCAAAGCGATGAGCTGGTGGCGCGTTTAGGCGAACTGTTAAGCCAAATCCCGCTGGAAGTGATGACCACCTGCGACCGTATTATCGAGCTTTCGCGCCAGCGTTTAGGCAAATTGCAGGACAGTTTGTATATCACGCTGACCGATCACTGCCACTTTGCTATTGAGCGGCAAAAGAAAGGGATGGCGATTCGCAATGTGCTGTTGTGGGAGATAAAACGTCTCTATCCCAAAGAGTTTTTGCTCGGTCAGGAAGCACTGGCAATCATCGATAAACGCCTTAATGTTCAACTGGCGGAAGATGAAGCCGGGTTTATTGCGCTGCATTTGGTTACGGCGCAACTGAACAGTGAAATGCCTGAGGTGATGCATGTCACCCGCGTGATGCAGGAAATATTGCAGATCGTGAAGTACCAGCTACGCTTTGAGTACGATGAAGATAGCTTGAGTTATCAGCGCTTTGTCACACACTTGAAATTTTTCGCCCAACGTATGCTGAGCCGCAACGTGGTGGCCGATGATGATGCAACGCTGCATGCTGCGGTGAAAGATAATTATCCTCGCGCCTGGAAATGTGCTGAAAAGATTAGCCACCATTTGGTGACGGAATATCAGCGTGAGCTGACGACCGAGGAAATTATGTTTCTCGCCATTCACATTGAGCGAGTCCGTAAAGAGAGTCTTAAAGTTTAAGTATCACGCGTCGCAAGGCGTGCAATTAAAAAATGGATTGTTACTGCCGCGATTGCGGCAGGCAAAACCTGAGCACTGGTTTCCTTAACGGGAAACGAGTCTCAGGTTTTTTTTTGAAATTTACTCATGTCGCACGTCGCCTGAGGGCGAAAAGTGGAAGGAAGAATCATGGCGTATCAAGAAGTTGCGAAGGATATTCTGGCCCATGTCGGTGGGCGCGAGAATATTGCGAGCCTGGTGCATTGCGCCACGCGGCTGCGTTTTAAGCTCAAAAACCATAAAAATGCTGATGCCGAAGCGCTGAAAAAAAATCCTGGCGTGATCATGGTGGTGGAAAGCGGTGGTCAGTTCCAGGTGGTGATTGGCAACCATGTACACGATGTGTACAACGCGGTTCGCGCCGCCGCAGGGCTCACGGATGAGAGCGAACCCTCGCTGCAAGTCACGGGGGAGAAAGCCAGTATCTTCGGGAAATTGATTGATATTGTCTCGGCGATATTTACCCCGTTCCTCGGTGTGATGGCAGCCTCCGGTATTTTGAAAGGTGTGCTGGCGCTGGCGGTAGTTTGCGGCTGGCTTTCGACGGATAGCGGCACTTATAAGCTTTGGTTTGCGGCGAGTGATGCGCTGTTCTACTTCTTCCCGCTGGTGCTGGGTTACACCGCCGGTAAGAAATTCGGCGGCAATCCGTTTCTTACCATGGCGATTGGTGGCGCTCTGACGCATCCGGTGGTGCTGCAAGCGTTTGAGGCAACCAGCCAGGTTGGTGCGGTTCACGAGAATTTCCTTGGCATACCGATAACCTTTATTAATTACAGTTCATCAGTCATCCCGATTATTTTTGCTGCGTGGGTGAGTTGCTGGCTGGAGAAGCAGTTCAACAAACGGCTGCCATCTGCGGTGCGTAATTTCTTTACGCCGTTGTTTTGCCTTGCCATCACCGTTCCACTGACATTTTTGCTGATTGGCCCGGCGGCGACCTGGCTGAGCCAGAGTCTGGCCCATGGTTATCAGGCGATTTATACCTTTGCTCCGTGGCTGGCGGGCGGATTCATGGGGGCTGTCTGGCAGATTTGCGTCATCTTCGGCCTGCACTGGGGTTTAGTCCCACTGATGATCAACAATTTGAGCGTACTGGGATACGAC
>NZ_JAHWLU010000082.1:0-22490 GCF_022134725.1 Buttiauxella sp. S19-1 | reverse complement strand
AATTCATACTCTTTAAATTTTATATTACTACAACCGCTAGACTCTACTGTATTGTAAGAAACCGACGAGTTGTTATTAATTTTCCTTACTATAAAGTCATCACCATTAAAACCAGTCGGCGTGTTTATTTCAGGAATAATGTCTGCAAGAGCTAACTTGCAAATACAAAACACGAACAAAAAATGTTTAGTTTCCATCTCTTATCTCCTTATGGTTTTGAAAATGAAGAACAATGAGATTAGAGCCGCCTCTCAGGGCTTTACTTTGCGCATTCCTCGAAGTCTTTCTCATTTAAAGAAAGGTTTTTCAGATCTTTCATTGAGATTTTATTCGCTGCAAGTTTTAAGCTTAAACTTTGGGAGAAGCAAAAACTGCCACCTGAATAAAAGTAAACCTCGTCAGTTTTATCTGGTGAATTATCTTCTGATTGATATAAAGCATCGGCCACATACCATTTAATATCTTTGCTACCTTTAACAGTTTGCAATTTATCTATACCGAGACATGGTTCAGAATCTTCTGCATATCCTGACCTATATTTCCTTTCAGGTATAAGGTTTTGATCATTAACTTTGAGCACTACGTTACATCGACTGTAAGGCTCATCTTTCCCTGGCACACCCTCACGGTTAAAAACGAATGGGTATGCATTTTCAATACCTAATTTAAGAAAAACATAGTAAGGAGGAAACCCAACATCAGGGGCATTAACTTGGTATACTTGAGAGAGGCCGTAAGGCTCCCCTTCTTTAAAAGTATAATTTTTGACTGCAGATGAAACATCCACGGAATTCGCAATTGCACCTGATGAATAAAATACAATAACACTAACTAAATTCAGCAATAAATTTTTGTTTTTCATAATTACCCTCACCTTCGCTAGTTTGTATAATCAAAGGTGATTTTCGCACAACCATTACCAATCCTCACTTACTTATATCGATACTTATTTCACTTAAGAGCTTTGAGAGGTATAGCGCATGATTTCGGAGTGTTACCATCATAAAGCACATTAATTAAATTTTCACCCTCGATCCGAATGTTAACAAAATCATCGCCGCATACAGGTTTGATCTCTTTAAATTTTTTTTCAGTTGGAGTAAAGATAAATAATCTATAAATTTTATACGTACCCATTCCTTCATCTAAATGCCATACACTAAAGTCTTTATAACCATCACGATTATAATCCTCGGATGTAATATGATTCTTTTTCTCAGATAAAACATCTATTTCTTCTGCGCTAAGAATCTTACCATGATTTAAAACTAATACTAACAACGAATCATTATCTTTAAGCAAAAGTTTCGCAGAAATACCATCTGTACTGTTAACATCTAAAACTTTATTATCACAACCTAATGCTATATTTGTGAAAATATACAAAAGAAAAAGAATACATCTCATGACAACCCCTTATGATTTTGTTAAGTCCACAACAATGCGAGATTTTCCAGTAGGGCTTACACTGACAGCTGTATCAGTATTTATCTCATCCATTAAATAAAAACCAATAAATTTCGAATAGGCTTGTCTTTCATAGTACCCATTCGAGCCACCATTAACCAAACGATTGATTAACCCGACATTGTCTGCTGTGAAATCTTCATCTGCGACTCTGTTCATTGAAGTTTTTCGTTTATAAACCTTTGAAGCCCAGTAAAATCCACCAGAATCACAAGAGTTGTATTTATCTTCAGCCACGATATCGGGATCGAATCTTGGAAACCATCGAAACAAAGTACCACCATCATCGGGATGGGCTGCATAATGAGTTGAGACTGAAGTAAGCCGAGGAGCGTCAGGGTTTAATCTATCAGTATATAAATCTGAATGATTTGGGAAACTTCGGTATTCACCGTAGGTTTTATACAGTCCTGCCCATGTAAGTTGCATGATCCCTCTACCATAAAAAACAGTATAATACTCCGTAGCAGGATTCACCGAATTATAACGTCCAAACCCCCACTCATGTAATAATTTTTTACTGCCACCTAAATCCCTCCACTGAGCAGTTTCCAGTAATGTTTGGGGTATGAAAAATGATATTCTTTTCTTATCTCCTCCAATATATTTTCTAACGCATAAATTCAAGGATTTATAATGCGATTCAATCCTACTTTTAGCCTGGGCATGATTTATTGAATACACACTTGCAGGCTGCTTTTGAGCAGTTCTTGGGTTGCCACTTGATGAGTAAAATAAATACTTCGGAAATGTGGCTGCTAGCTCGTCAAGACTCATCCAACTACATGTTCTAAAATGCTCAATAAACCCACGCGGGTCAAAATGCCATACTTTTCCTTTCCCTAATTCTCCCAAATCAAAACACAGGGCTTCTGCATGCTGTTTGAATCTGTCATAGTCCTCCTTACTCATCAGCGTTCGTACTTTTGATTCCTGTGTCCCGGGAACCTGCCATATGGCCGTTTTTTCCGATGTACACTGCTCCCAGGGCAAACCCGTCTTCAGCCATTGGTACCTGTCATCAATGGTGCTTTTTTCCCACTCGAACGGTAAACAGCAGATAAGTTTGTTACTTTGAGCTTCATACCTGCCCTCTTCCCGTAACTTTCTGATAATCGCCGAATTACACTGGCTGTGGGTATCATTGTCATCATCTACCAGCAGCCATCCCGTCCAGTGAGGAAAGTCTGCATCGCTAAATTTTTTAATGCCAGAATCTGCGAGATTTACCACCCCTGTTCCGCCCGGATAACTGACCGTCATCCATAATGGCGCGTCTGCTGGTATCAGCGTTTCATTTTCCGTATTGATAACCCGGCCAAAACGAAGCAACTCAAACCCGGCGCTGGGGCTCTCCTTATAATTCCGCATCGCAGTGTTATAAAGGTTGTATTCGTAATCCTCACCGTCTGCGTTAACCAGCGGAGTGCCGACGGCTTCAAAGGCATCTTTAGTGCCCGCACACGTTTGGCGCGTCTTCATCGTGCAAGCGCCCTGGCTGAGGGTCATGCTGACATACAGAGGCACCGTACTTGTGTGCACTTCGGTCAGGCCCGTTGTGACAGCGGTATTATCTGCCGGGCGCGTCGCATAAAATTTCGTCCCAGCTGGCAGATAAAAATGGATATCACCGTAAACCGCATCAGTGCGACCATCTTTCGAAATATCCAGCTCCCCAGTTCTTCTGCCCGTCAGCTTACTGATGTTGGCTTCATCACAGAAAACCTGGAAGTGAAATTCATTCTGGCCGTCAGTCATTCCGGAAGAGCCAAGCGGGTCTTTACGGTAGATTTTGGCATCAACTTTTATCTCTGCTTCCAGAAACTTCAGGTGCATATACAGAGAATAAAAAACAACCTTCCCGCCTTCCCCGGAACCAATCTCAGTCTCATGCTTCAGTAAAACATAGCCATTATCCGTTCCTCTGATGGCCGAATATTTCAGCGGAAACTGGTCTCTTTCCCAGGGTTTTAAGGGTGTTCGACATGACACGACCGTGCCGTCAGCTATCGCCCTGACTTTCTCAGGCGCTACGTCTGAATCTGTATGCGGTATATGAATTCCACCATGCCATGACTCTGAGGCATTGAGAGGATATCCTCTGCGGGAATTGACAGGCATCATCGCGTCAATCCAGTCAGCATCAGACTGGGCTGCATCTTTATCTCTCAGGAACGGAGGACTGATAATCATGTGGTGACTCCTTGTCAGGAAAAAGTAAAATCACTGGTGGGTTCTGTTGTTTCCGGGGCGATATTCGGAAAATCTTCTGGTTTGTTTGCCTTTGCTTGTCGATCGTAATGTCCGGCCCGTGTCCTGTAATCACCGGCGGTTGCCGACTCAATAGCATTGCCATCCAGTGTGATGTAGCTGCCTCCCCCATTCAGCGTCAGCTTCTTCTTCGCAATAATTTTGATTTCATCTTCCGTACTGATAATGCTGATTTCCTTGCGGGCTAACAGTGCCATCAGGTCGTTCTGTGCCTGCACCTGCACAGGGCCCTGATTCGCTATCAGCTTAATACCCAGCTTGCGGACAAACACGCTAAGGGCATTACCCACCCCGATAAACAGGTTTTTCACCACGCTGACATCGGCATTCTTTCCCGCCGTGGCGATCAGGTTCTGGCTGGCAGACACCTGCAGATGTTCCCCGCTGGTCAGTGCGATACCATCCGGGGCGCTCATCAGCAGCACCGATTTTTTCAGGTCTGTCAGCTTCTGCTCCAGCAGTGTTACCTGGGCCTGCAGGTCGGCCGGGTTCGCCGTGGCAGTCTGTGCATCATTCGAAATCGCCGTCATCTGCTCCCGGGCGTCACCCAGATGACTGACCGCCGGCTGCATGTCCAGCACCTGGCCCTGCGCCTTAGGCTGCCCGTCAGCGCTGATGAACATCCCTTTCTGCGCCCGTATCGCACCCCAGCTGTCGGTTCTGAGCTCAAAACCCTCACCACGCTTTTGTTTCTCGCTGTCGACAAGATGACCGAGGTTCAGCTGGCTCTTGCCGCCGTACTCCGTGGAGACTTTGATATGCTCCTGGCTACGCGTGTCATCCAGGCGAATTTTGTTGTTGGCAGGGGTGCGCAGCACGTTGCGTTTGTAGTTACGGATGGTGACGTGGTCGCCATGCGCCGAGTCGTGCAGTACGCCGGAGATGTACGGCCGGTCCGGGTTGCCATCCTCAAAGCCAATCGCCACTTCGGTGCCCGCAAGCAAGGGCAGGTGCAGGCCGTAGGTGTCTCCGGCATACGGGCGGGACTGGCGCACCCACAGACTCTCAAACCCGGTTTCCCAGTTGTCGCGGTCAAACAGCATGTTGACGCGGTAGCGGCCGTCTTTATCGATATGGCCATAGGTGTCATTTTCCGTGGTGCTGGTCACGCGGGCAGGCAGTGTACCGGCCATCACCGGGCGGTCACCGGGTGCCGGACGGAAACCAAAATCAGTGCTGTCCGGGATACCGTCAAAATGCACTTCAAAATCCCGGTCACGACGGGCATGGGTGGTCATGGTCGTGATAACCACACCTCCGGCGAATATCTCTGCCACTTCATACCCGCCGGTCACCTTCAGAACCTGACCCGGGGAGAGGGTTGGACAACTGGTGATGGCACGGGCCTGTGTCTGGCCATTCAGGTAACGCTCATGCCGCAGTCGGGCGTAGAAAGCCCCGGACTCCGGGGCCGGGTTGCGGTCATAAGCACTGCCCGCCGTCAGGTAATTGTCGGCATAGTGATAGGCATCCCCGTAGGTAGTGGCATCCCCGCAGGTCGCATCGACCTGCGTATTCATGTCTTCGGTGGCCTGACGGTAGTTGTAATCGCGGGTGCTGACCTGCTTTTGCACTACGTGGTGATGGCTCTCCATCCCCCACACGGAGTCCACGCCTTTCGAATGCTGTCCTGATGGCGGAACCGATGGCAGCGTCAGGCCTTTTTCATACCCCTGCTGACCGTCGTAAAACTCCACCACATCGATATTCAGGCGCGTGTCGGTGGTGAAACGGAACCAGATGCCGACTTCACCCAGCAAACGGGTGATGAAGTGCAGGTCATTCTCGCCGTACTGCACCACCTGCTCACGACGCGGGTACGCTTTACTCAGCGAGAACAGAAAATCCTGACCACGCATGTTGTGGCGCTCGCGCAGAATTTTTTCCACGATTTGCGGGACAGACATGTCCTGGTAAATGGCATTCTGGTGCGAACGGTCAAGCAGCGCCAGGCGCGGAGTCAGCGTCAGAGCGTAGTGGGTTTCATCTTTCGAGGTACTGAGACGTTCAAAGCCACTGACCACGCCCTGGATAACCCGCACTGCCTGCTGCAGCTTAATGCCATAGCCCTGGTCAACCGGAGCCTGCAGCGTCAGCGAACCGGCCTTCATCAGCATCATTTCTTTGCTGATGGCATGGTCTGCACTGGTGAACTCCACCCGGTAGCTGAAGGGCTTACTCAGGGCTTCATCACCCTCAAAGGCCAGCACGTCGAGTTCTGGCTCACAACCTTTTATCGCCAGCAGGTGGTGATTGTGGCTGAATCTTATCGGGAGATTGTTGCTCATGCATTCACTCCTTGTGTTCGATCAAACGCCAGTCCGATCCCCTCTTCTTCACTCCAGCTAAGGTGTAATGACTGTGGTTTCTGCTTCGCAGCCATGTGAGTGAGCAGCTGCTGGCTCAGCACCGGCAGGATTTGCTGGTTGAGCAGGCTGTCGACATTACGTGCGCCGGTGTCCGGCAGCAGGCAGGCGCACGTCAGGGCGTCAAACAGACTTTCGTCGATGTGGGTGGTCAGACCGTAATGACGCCGTAAGCGCTTGCTGACCTGATCCAGCTTCATCTGCACGATGGTGCGCATGGCGGTTTCTGCCAGAGGGCGATAAATCACTGTCTGGAAGCGGGCCAGCAGTGCGGGCTGGAAGTGGTCACGCAGGATGGGACGCAGCAGTTCGTGCAGGTCGCTTTCGGTGGCTTCTGGCTGTTCATCCAGCAGCTGCATGAGGGGGTCGCTGCCGAGATTGGAGGTCATTAGGATCACGGTGTTACGGAAGTCGATTTCGCGCCCTTCGCCGTCGCGCATAAAGCCCCGGTCGAACACCTGGTAGAACAGGTTCATGACATCACGGTGGGCTTTTTCGACTTCATCGAGCAGCACCACGCTGTAAGGGCGCTTGCGCACCGCTTCGGTCAGGATGCCGCCCTGGCCGTAGCCGACGTATCCCGGAGGCGAACCTTTTAACTGGGAGACGGTGTGCGGCTCCTGGTACTCCGACAGATTGATGGTAATGAGCGACTTTTCACCGCCATACAGCACATCCGCCAGGGTCAACGCGGTTTCAGTTTTCCCGGTGCCGCTCGGGCCGACCAGCAGGAACACGCCCTGTGGGCCGTTCTCGGAAGTGAGCCCGGTTTTGGCGGCACGCAGACGCTGGGCGATGGCGTTAAGTGCCACGTCCTGGCCCACCACGCGTTTGCCGATTTCCGCTTCCAGGTTCAGCAGTTCGGTCTGTTCGTCCTTCATGAGCGAGGAAATCGGCACCCCGGTCCAGTCGGCAATCACGTTGGCGATGGTGCGGGTATCGACGTCGACAGACAGCAAAGGGCGGCTCTGCTGCATGCCATCGAGTTGCTGTTGCAGGTCGCGGGTCTCACTCTGACGAGAGATATCCTGGCGGGTTTCCAGCAGTTGCTCAGTGAGCGACAGTTCCTGACCGTACTGCGTCTCACATTCGTCCAGTTCGGTAAACAGGCGGATTTCTTCCTGTTCAATCGCCGCCAGACGCTCGCCCTGATTGTTGCTCCCGACGGCAACATCTTCCAGCAGCGCCTGCTTCTCAATTTCCAGGGCGGTGATTTGTGCGCGAATACGCGTTAACGGCTCCGGCACGGTATCCAGACTCATGCGCACGCGGGCAGCTGCGGTGTCGAGCAGGTCGACGGCTTTGTCCGGCAGCTGACGCCCGGTCAGATAACGGCGCGACAGCGTGACAGCGGCACGGACCGCCGCATCGGTAATGTGCACGTTGTGGTGTTCGGCATAACGCGATTTCAGGCCGCGCAACATCAGGCAGGCCGTCTCGTCGTCCGGCTCGTCGACTTTTACCATCTGGAAACGGCGCTCTAATGCGGCATCACGTTCAAAATACTGTTTGTACTCACTCCAGGTGGTGGCGGCGATGGTGCGAAGTTCGCCACGCGCCAGGGCCGGTTTCAGCAGGTTAGCGGCATCAGCCCCGCCAGCCTGATTACCGGCACCGATAATGGTGTGGGCTTCGTCGATAAACAGCAGAACCGGATTTGGTGACTGTTGTACCGCGTCGATGACGTTTTTCAGGCGCTGTTCGAATTCACCTTTCACACCCGCACCCGCTTGCAACAGGCCCAGGTCGAGGGTACGCAGGCTGACGGTTTTCAGTGCTTCCGGTACATTGCCTTCGGCGATACGCAGGGCCAGGCCTTCCACCAGGGCGGTTTTACCGACACCCGGTTCGCCAACCAGGATGGGGTTGTTTTTACGGCGGCGGGAGAGGATATCGACCATCTGGCGGATTTCGGTATCACGGCCAAACACCGGGTCGATTTTGCCCTCTTTCGCTTTGGCAGTGACATCGAGGGTGAATTTATCCAGCGCATTTTGCAGCGCCGGGTTGAGTTCGCCATTGCGGGTTTCGGCTCCCACCGGACGGCCGACCATTTCAACATCGCCGCCCTGCTGAGCAAGTTCGGCTTCCTGTTGCAGCTCCGGGCGCTCGTCGGACTGCGCATCGAGCAGTGGACGCAGGCGTTCCAGTTGGCTCTGACCCAGCGTCAGCAGCGGCCAGAGACTGTCGCAGCGCACCAGTTTAGGTTTACCGACCAGCGCCATCAGCAGGTGGTGACTTCGGATCTGATCTTCACCGGAAAGTGAGGCCAGCATCCACGCTTCCTGCATCAGGGTCTGAATGCTGTCTGCCAGCTGTGGGCGACCGCGAACAGAGCGCGGGAGCGCATCCAGCCAGCCGAGCAAATCCTGCCACAGGCCGTCCATATCCCATTCGTAGCGGCGCGCCAGCACCGTCAGGTCACCTTCGCCCTGCTCCAGCAATTTCAGCAGCCAGTGTTCCGGCAGGATTTCCGCATGCGCACGGGTCTGGCACAGGGAAGCTGCCCCTTCCATGGCACGGGCACAGTAAGGGTTCAGACGTCGCAGCAAAATAGCGGGGTTTTCCATGACTCTCTCTCTTTATCGGTTCCTGGACACGCTACCGCCCCTCGCTGTTCCCGTTGTTCTGGGGACCAAAGCGCACAAGGTCAGGCTGGCAGATTGTGTGTGTTTTTGCTGAAGGCCCGAGCTTGCAGGCACTCAGCAAAAAACGGGCAAACTCGCTGCCCGTCTAAACGGTTACTCTAAATAGTTCGTGCTGTAGCAAGACGGCAAGCGAATGCAGCCCCGGGAGCTTACATAAGTAAGTGACAGGGGTACGTGAGCACAGCCAACGCCGCTACAGCGCGAAATATGACGAGTAACTTACGCGGTGGCGCGTTCGTTCCATGAATCGGAATGAATGATGTTGCCGTCTTTGTAGGTCCAGGTGATTTTTTCGTAACGCAGTTCGATGGTTTCGAGGTGGTTATGCTTCTCGTAAGAAGGATCTTTGATGTCGTGCATTTTCGGCGCGACTTTCACCATCTTGACGTTTTCCAGTTTGGTGTTGAAATACTCCACTTCCTGGCCCGCATCGTTAATTTTGTACCACTTGAACTCAGCAGATTTCAGGGTCTGACCGGTGGTCACCGCCTTGTAAAGATACGGGCTGGAGGAGTCGATTTCCTTGGTGAACAGGAACGGGGTGTGAATGCGGGTCCCGGTCAGTTTGCCGGTGTTGTTGTCGGTCGGGATGTACAGGTTATGCTCCTGAGCCACCACTTCGATGCTGCCTTCACGGTCTTTCACATCCACGGAACCTTTAATGTCCGCACCGCCGTCGTCTTTCAGCCACAGATAAACAGGAATAGCCATTATTTAATTCTCCATTTCATTTTGAGTCACGCCATCATCCTGCGATGACGTATTGTTGTTGCCTGGCATTCGACAGGCGTCGGCCTGTGGAACCAGACTGATTTCGACACGACGGTTCAGCGCGCGGCCTTCCGGCGTGTCGTTTGTCGTGACGGGGCGGCTTGCGCCGTAGCCCTGTACCGCAAAACAGCTTTCCGGCACATCGCCGGTGTCGCGCATCCAGTTACGCACCGATTCGGCACGCTCACGGGACAGCGGCTGGTTGATCTGCTGACTGCCGGTGTTGTCGGTATGACCCGCCACCACAATCAGCCAGCCCGGTCTGGCTTTGATGCCCACCAGAGAATTCACCAGCACTTTGGTCGAACCCGCCTTCAGATCCGCTTTGCCGGAGTCGAAAAGCGACATGCTGTCGAGACGCACAATTTTCGGGGCCTGATTTGACTTCGGTTGCGATTTCGGTGGTGGCGGCGGAACATACGAGCGAATAGCCTCCAGCACCGGCATACGCAGACGCTCGCCCTGATACAGGCCGAGGCTCATCCGGACCGGGACACCATTACGCACGTGGTCATCCAGCTGCGCGGCATCCTCTCGCAGGGCAGCGACGGCATCAGCTTTCGGGCCGTAATCATCCATCGGAATACGGTCATAACGGGCAATATCGAAGCTCACGCGGTGCAGCAGCTGGCGATTGTTCCAGCCACTGCTGAGCAGCGCCGCCATGGCCGCCAGCGTGAAGAGTCCGAGTGCACAGCGCCAGGTGCGGCCACGAGGGGTTAATCCTCGCCCCTCCGGCAGCAGCGGCAGGACGAAATCCGGGAGCGGTGATATCACCGTGCTGTCAGTCCCTACCGGCTGCCAGCCCGCCACCTGCTGCAGGGCCGTGTGACGGGACAACCACGCCGTCCAGGCCGACGCGGCCAGGCTCCCGGCGAGGATCGGCCCCATTCCCCACAGCACAGCCGTAGGCGCAATGACCGGCACATCAGGGTTCTCATCCATAAACACGGCTTTGACGTGGCTGTGAAACCAGCTCATCAGGCTGTTCATCAGTACCTGCTGCTGCATCACAGGCGCCCCGCCGGTGGTGACCCACGCGGCAATCGAACAAGGTGCTGCGGATTCACGCCAGACTCTCACCCCTTCACCCGGAAGAGCCGCCTGCCAGAGCAGGTCATTTGTCATCGCACTGCCGACCTGACCATTCAGAACGAGCGGTATGGAATGTCCGGTCTCCTTACGCAATTGGCTGATTTGCCAGCGCAAGGCCAGCAGACGGCTGGTCAGTGCTTCGCTGTCAGCGTGCTTCTGCGGACAGACACTGACCATGACAGACAGCTGGCGTCCCCAGTCCGGGCGCTGCCATAGCACCTGGCGGGCCAGCTGTTCCAGCTCCTGAAACTCCTCAACCCGGATCCAGCAACCCTGCGTGACTGTCAGCACCTGTGACTGCTGCGGCCAGGCCAGCGGCAGATCGCCACACACCAGCACCACCGGCTGGCGATATGTGGCTTCCGGGAGGTCATCCAGACGCAGAGTGACGTCAGGTTGAACACGACGGCTGGTGACATACCAGGACGCCGCAATCCCCCCCATAACAACCAGAAAAATAAGCACAGACGCCAGCCGCGATGCAGGCAGAAAACCCAGGCAGACAACGGCACTCAGCAGGGCGGCCCACAGCGCAAGTCCGCGCTGTTGTGCAGGGCTCATTTCGCGACTCCTGGCAGCAGGGTCAGCAGCATCTGATCGAGCCAGTTACTCAGCCCCCACCACAGGGCAGCGACCACTATCACACTCAGCGCAATACGCACCGGCCACGACACCAGCCAGCCGCCTGTCCCCCATCCGCCACGATTTTCCGCCAGGACGGGATGCGTTTGTGGATAGCTGAAGGGCGGGACCTGTTCACTGAGCGCGCTGACCAGTTTTTGACGCTCCGGGGCGTTCAGGGTGCGAAAACCACCGAGAAATCCCAGCATCATCACCCGCTGAAAGCAGGTCACGACGGCAGGGTCAGGCGCCGGTTCACGCAACACGTCGCGCATCCGATCGCACAACGTATCACCGGCGTCCATGGTGCCGAGGAAATGCCCCTGCAGAGGAATGTCATACCACTGCACGCTGGCGTCATCGTCCACGCCGCGGCCTTTGACCGCCTCATCGAGCAACGCGCACTGCGCTGTGAGGATGTGCCGGCAGCTGGCATCATCGAGCTCTCTCGCTTTCAGTTCGTGCTGGACGCGCTCCACATCGGCGATACAGTGCTCCCACAGCATTCGCCCTTCCCCGTCCTGGAATGTCGGGCCGTGGCGCAGGCTGATAACCTGCAGCCAGGTGTCCTGCAGCAACGCATCAATATCAATGGGCGCGGCGGTGCCGCGTTTACGCTCACTCATGTTCTCAGTACCGCAAAGAGTTCAAGTTCAGGCTCGCCAAGCATCCCCGGGACGTAAAACATGCAGGTGCCACCCTGCAGCATCTCCATGGCCAGAGGATGAGAGACATCGAGGCTGAAATACTGGTTTTCCAGGCGCAGTGGAATGGCTGCGGGCACATGACGCAGCGGCGTCAGGGGAACCCCCTGTTTGGATGAGTTAACAATACTTCGGACATGATCCGGACTGCCCACTTTGCACTGGCGCGGGAACTGCTCCTGCAGTTGCGCCACCGGCATCGGGGAACGCACCGAGAGATAGTAATCAGCCCCTTCGCGCAGGCGCGGGTCATGCAGGCGGGCCTGCCAGAAGTGGAGTCGGGGATCATAGTCAAGCTCAAGTGATACCACCCGTGACGGCAGGCTGGCTTCCAGCAAATCACCCAGTAAATCAAACAGCGGCGGGAATGCAGCATTCAGTTGCTCATGCTGCCAGGCCGGAATGGCACTCACCTGATGCTCCAGCGAGAACGTCAGCAGACTCCCGGCCAGACGGGCAAGCTCCGGATACAGACGCTCTGGTGGGCTTTGCAGATTACGCTGAAACTGTCCCAGCACAGGCTCGGCGCTGTTCAGGGCGTTCAGCAACCAGAAAAGGGACACATCGGCCACAGCAAAATCCGCCATGCGTTCATTACTTTCACGGCGCATCGCCATCAGGCGGCTCAACCGGGCACGCAGCTGCATCATCAGTTGTTCCAGCTGGGTGACCAGCCAGTGACTGCCCTGAAGGGTCAGCAGTGGAGGGAGAAACGTCTCATCAAGGAGCCAGCTCCCCTGCGAGTCCTGCTGCAGGCGGGCGACCGGGCAGGTCAGGTAATCGCTGTTGTTCTGATGAGCAAAGCGCAGGGTCAGTTCCGGCTGCATCACCGCAATCTGGCGGGTATCATCCCCAAAGGTATTGCGGACATCCCGCCAGCGCTGACGATATCGCACCGGACGCTCGGCCACCTCATCGGGTTTCAGACAGTTGCCGCCGTTCGCACGCAGCAGCGGCAGTGCCAGTACTACCACGACGTTATGCATAGCGTCCGCCAGCGAAAGCACCGGCGGCAGTGCGTCAGCATTGTCCGTATCTATCAGCGTGCCATCCCGGAAACGGGCATGAAGATGACGGGCCTGCAGGCGCCCCAGCTTCAGTGCATCCGGCTCGAAAGTAGCATCAATCACACCCCACGGCTGGGACAGCCCAAGCTGGGCAATGCATTCCGCTGACCAGGCCGCATGGGCGGCCTGTTGCTGGAAGTGCTGGGGAGAGACCATCTGACCTCTGCCCCATAACGGTTGTTCCGTTTTCATTGACTTCCTGCCTTAAGTTACGCTTTCGCCTTAGGCATCTGGGAAACCAGAGACAGGTTCACGTCCATACCTTCCACCTGGAAATGCGGCACGGCGAACAGTTTCACGCGGAAGAAGCCCGGATTGTCCTCGATGTCTTCCACCACCACTTTCGCATCGCGCAGTGGGTGTGATGCCTGCAGTTCGTCACCCGGATCGGTCATTTCAGTCACCAGACCACGCACCCAGGTGTTGAGTTCCAGTTCCAGCAAACGGCGGTCTTTGGTCGTACCGATGTTTTCGCGCTGAATGATTTTCAGATAATGTGCGATACGTGACAGCAGGAAGATATACGGCAGACGCGCGTTGATGCGGCTGTTGGCCGTGGCATCCGGCGTATCGTACAGTGCTGGCTTTTGGGTGGAGTTCGCCGAGAAGAAACAGGAGTAATCGCGGTTCTTGTAGTACGACAGGGGGATGAAACCGAGGTTAGAGAACTCAAATTCACGGGTCTCAGGGATCATTACCTCAGACGGGATTTTCACCTGATTACCGGTGCCGAGGTCGTAGAGGTGGATCGGCAGGTCTTTCACTGCACCACCGGCCTGTGGGCCACGGATTTGCACGCACCAGCCGTTGTTGACGAAGCTCTTCACCATGTTGGCGGCAAAGGCAAAAGACGCGCTGGTCCACAGGTATTTATCGTGGTCCGGGCCTTTCACTTCTTCTACATAGTTGAAGCTGCGTACCGGTACAGTGTCCGGGCCATACGGCAGACGCCCCAACACACGCGGCATCACCAGACCGAGGTAGCGGGAATCATCGGTGTCGCGGAAGGATTTCCACTTGATGTATTCGGCGCGGTCAAAGTAGTTGCCGATATCTTTGATGGCCGCCACGTCTTCCATCGAATTTTTATTGAAGAACTTAGGTCCAGCCGAGCCGATAAACGGCATATGGGCCGCCGCCGACACTTTAGAGATGTTACGCATCAGCGCCACGTCCTGCGGGCTGGCATCAAATTCATAGGCCGAAATCACCGCCGCAAGCGGTTCACCGCCCGGGGTATCGTACTCCGAAATGTAAGAATGCCAGTATAATCCGCTCTGAATAACTTCCGGTGCATCCTCAAAATCCTGGCGCAACGCATCTTTAGACACGTCGAGGATTTCGGTTTTCACATTCTGGCGATAGTCAGTGTTATCCACCAGATGCTTCAAACCACGCCACAGCGACTCTACCGCCTGAAATTGCGGGTGGTGCATGACCGCATCCAGCTGGCGGCTAATCTGGTGGTCCAGCTCGGCGATATGGTGGTCAATAAGGGTCTTGTCGAGCTTATTCACTTTCTGGCCGGACTGGCGCAGACGCTCCAGAAATACCTGCACGCCCGCAGTAATACGCTCATTGGTATCAGCTTCCGCCATCGCGGCTTCATCCTGCCAGCTCGACAGGTCACTCAGACTGGATGCGGGTTTGAGGTTGATTTTTTCAAACAGAGAGGCATAAACCCCTTCAGATGTGGAACGTTCCCGGACCAGCGTATCACCAGCGGGTACAGTGGTTTCATTCTGTACAGACATCAGCATTTTCCTTAAATTTTTCCGTCAAACTTTCGGGGCAAGCGCGGCAATTTCACTGCGCAGTTCATTGCTCAGCGCCGGGTCACGTAATATGGTTTCCAGTTCGCGGCGAAACGTGGAATTATCAAGAAGATTGGATTTGAGGTCGCGCAACAGACTGCGCATGGCGAGCAACGCTTTCAGCTGGGGTATCTGCCGGGCTAACTGTTCCGGCTCAAAATCCTTCATGTCCTTAAAGCTGAGACGGATATTTTCTTCGCTGCCATCACCGGCAAGGGTATTTTCAACGCTGAGATTCACCGACGGAGACAGTTCGGCTAAAACACTGCCCAGGTTATTTTTATTCACGTTGATTTTGGCACGCTCAGACAAAGGACGGTCTTCCTGTCCATTACTGAAGTCACCGGCCACCAGCAATTTCAGCGGTAACTCGACTTTCTTCTGAGCGCCCCCGGTATGCAGGTTTAATTTGAGGTTAATACGGGCTTTCGGAATTTCTTCCTGGAATGAACCGGACATGCAATGTTCCTTCATATGGCGTGCTTCAGACGGCTGATGACCGGAAACATCTGACATACCTTCCGGACAGCACCTCACCGCATCTGCAGCGATGAATAAAATGGATAAAACAGACAGTTACGAAGAAAAGGCTACGCCGATTACACGCACTAACAAGGGGGTGGCAGGCCTGAAATGTAAATACTCATGATCTGAATGTAGGGAAATGTCAGCAACCAGGAAGGTGTTTTGCAATTTGTAAAAGGTCGGCTAAAGCAGATATGTCGCTATTAACTCACGGATATCTAGCCAACATCACGACTTATTTCAGGAGGGGAATTATTTCAGTTCAGTAACACTTAATGTTGGTTCCGGGACTGAAAATTAAATAACACATCACGCCATGCACGCTGCATATATGATCTTTTATTAATTATCACGAATATATAAAAGCATATACATTCATCAAAATGATCATTTAAAATGAAAAACATTCTGAACGCGCGTCCTGATGCGAATAATTTTCTTCTGCTTACAATTACTGACCTTTTTTAGACTCAACACTGTAACTTCCTTCCTCGACTTATCTATCAACATAAAACAACCACAACACTGACGTTATTTTTCCCGCAAAAACATTCACCAAATAAATATATAACCTCGATTTATTCATTGAACGGCGAAATAGATCGAATTTAAAAAATTGCTCTGCGAAAACGATCTGACTTTAAAAAAAAGCTCTGCCAGCATCTGCCAGAAATAACCCACTCCAAAGAAAGGGAATAAATGGACACGGCTGTTGCGTTGCCGGTGGAGTTGTCGCCGCAGAACGACCGGAATGTCAGTGAACTAGCCTGGTCTGTCGCCACTGGTGGTACCCGGCACACTGAGTCCGCCCGTAAGATTGCAGAACGCTGGATGGATAAGGGCGGCGGCATCTACCGGCGGGCCGGGCGTTTTGTTACGCATTATTTTTCACCATCAAAAAGGAGCCTTCTCTATGCGTTGCCCTGAGTGCAATAAATACGACGCGCTGAGAAAAGAAGAGGACGGGTTCCGGTGTGACTACTGTAAATGCCGGTTTCAGCTCAAAGAAAAAACCCGTTACCTGGACGTCGACCGGCACGCTAAACATTTTAAGGCGTCGACAACGACCTCGGATAAGGCACTCAGCCTGACAAAAATGGCCGGGGCAGTGACCGCAAATACGGCCCTGTTTGGCGGAAGTATGCTGGTTAATATTGCCGAAAGATCACTAAAACACAGTGAGGAATTGTTCGGTTCGGAAGAATTTAAGCAGCGACGCCAGCAGGTGAAGCAGCAGACCGAAAACTACAAAGCCGAGCTGGCCGAAAGAGGCCATCTCAGACAACAACTTCATTCAGACGAACAAAAGGATAAGCCATGAGCAGAAAACACCATGATTCAGAACGTGATTACTTTGAACAGTCCGATGAGAAACACAACGAAGAATGCGGGAACTGCGGCGGCAGCGGGATGACCGATTGCCCGATGGAGTGGGGCGATGACAACTGCCCGTCAGAATGCCCGGCCTGTGGTGGCTCCAGTAAAGTTGTTTGCCCCGACTGCCACGGGGCAGGCACCATCGAAGCCTGAACCGGGTTTAATTATCAATGCGGCGGAGTTTATCTCCGCCCTGTCGCCCCGAAAAATCCCGGAGAAGACCTGGTGAAACAGATACCTTTAGCCCTACTGCTGCTTACCACTGGCGCAGGTGCTACATTCTCAGCGCAGGCAGATATCGCCCCAACCTTCGCAGCGCAAAATAACACCCCCGGAAATGTGTCGGCTGCTGAGCGAATTCGATTGCCAGCTGGTCAACAACGTCACTACCCCACAGCAGCATCATGATTTTGATGCGATGATTGCCACTGAGGCAAGCAATACGGCTATTGCAAAAGCGCTGGATGAAAAAAGCAACAGCATTGAAGAAGAAGCCAAACAGTTCACTAAAGCTCAGTATCAGAAGGCCTGTAATCTGGTATTGAACAAATATCCCACGCTGCGGGATTGTCCAATACGCATGAGCGATATTACCGATACGCTTCCCTTGCGAGCATGGCAGTTTGATAACATCACGGTAACTGATCCGAAGACACATACGCGAATCGATGTTGACCTTCCCGCTCTGGTTTCGGAAATAGAAAACCTCCGACTGGAAAATCTGCAACACCCGAAGCAGGCTGTCGAAGCAAATGACCGGGAACGCTTTGCGCTGAAAAAACGCATTAGTGAAGAGCAAGAGCAGAAATACGCGCTGCTCGGCCAAATCAAATTTAACGTACAAGTCCGCCAGAGAGACGGATTACGCAAACTGGCTCGCCTGAATGAAGACGATTACATCATTCCCTGGTTCCCGTACAACGTGAACACCTCGCATGGGCAGGCCACACGCTGTTTCAGCTCGTCGCATCACGTCTATGGCATCACCTCGTTTGTTTCCGTCAGTGAACAGAGCAACCAGATGGCCGCTGTTTACTTTCCTGCTGGTGAGGGTGAGGTCGAAGATGCCTACAACAATAACCAGTCCGACCACGCAGCACGCTGGATGGCAGATTCTCTGGACATGCATGGCGATCCGACACAGGCACAGCGCATGCGTGAGCACATCGGCGTGATGAGCTTTACACTCGCGGGCGTTGGCAATAATCCCCATATTTTCATGAACCAGGATAAACGTTGAGGCTGAAAATGATGAAAAAGACCCTCCTGCCACTGGCCTTCGTTGCCACAATACCTCTGCTAAACGGCTGTGATGGTTCACTCAGCCAGTCCGATACTCCCTACTACACCACGGTTTTTCAGTGCACCCTCAAGGATTCTGATACCGGCTGGTGCTTCGCAACCCCCACCCGGATCTACAGCACCGATTACAGTTATGTCGGTAAAGGCAGCGTACAGGACTACTGGGTGCGGGGTGGCAGAGTGTGCATCGCCAATACAGCTGGTTGCGCTGAGATTAATGTCAATGTGGGCGAAAGAGAATAAGGCTTCTGCGAAAGGGAAGCGCCATGCGTTCAAGACGCTTCTTCACCATCGCAATGACGGCATTATTGACCCTTTCCGTCGCTCACGCTCAGGTTTTTACCTGTACTTTCAACAAAGGGATCTTAGTGAAAATCAATGACCATTTTGACAGCGATCCGACAACGCCAAACCACAATGCCATCAACTATGTTCACTATATGTCAGGCCGATCTCGCCCTGACGGCAGTGGCAACCGGCTGGGCGAGTCAGAACCACATGATCATAGCGAACTACCGCTTCCAGCACGGTGACTTATAACACCATCGCCATTCACGATGGTGTGACGGGTTTTGACGGGTTGAATGTCTTTCAGGGCACCGCACTGGTCGCGAAGCAGGTCTGCATACATGGAGGCTGGTCACTCGCCCTCACCCACTCAACACTCCCCAATGACACGGACAGGCCAGTCGCCGATACGTTCGTGCAGCAAAAGGCACTGAATCATGCACACCTGCGCCCGCTGTGAGAAAAAGCTAAACCTCGTCGAACGCCTGTTTGCGCTGGACAACGCGGACTGTGACAACGGTTTGTGCAACAATGCTGCAAAGTACGCCACACTGTCTCTGCCCTGGGGAGACTGGGGCTTCCCGGATGTGGACGGCAGCGTTGTCTCAGACACTGCGCATATACAACGCTAACGGAGCCTGACCAGATACCGTCACCCAGCGCTTCCCTGCCACAACAAAACCCTGCCCTTCCAGCAAACGCTCCATCCCCGGCGTTCTGGTCGTGGCAAATAAAGGCGTGTGCGGCATTTCATTAATCAACGCCTGCAGAATACGACGCCCCAGTCCCTTTCCCTGATAATCCCGGGCGACGGAGAAGAACCCCACTTCATGAGCAGGCCAGGTGCCAGGTGCAGTAGTGAGTCCTGCACAGGCAGTAAACACACGTTGCTGATAACCTGGGGCCGGATTTTTAATCGCCCCGGCCGCGATAAGCTGTCCATCACCGTTATGCAAAAATGCCAGAAGCTCTGACGCCGGCACCCTGGCCGCACTCGCCTGCCCGTTCGCTCTGACCAGAGACTGAAACGCGTTAATCTCAGCGACAGAGCAAAGGGAAGGATGCATTAAAACAGGCGGCAGGTCAGTCATTGTTACGGTTTACCTTATCAATAGCGAGTCAGCACCTATTATAAAACGACCAGTACCGGTTAGTCTGCATGGACTTCTCTGCTGTAAATGCTCAGATAGCACTTAGGGCAATACTTTCTGCCAGAGTAATCATGGTCGCACTCAATGCAGTGCCAGTGGCGAACAACCTCAACAGGCCGTAGTTTTTGTAACTGCCGCTGCAACGCGAGTTGTCGCCGCTCAGTCAGCGAAAGGTCGTCGAAATATGCGCACTTTTGCAGTTGTGCCTGCGTAAGGACGGGTGTGTCATGTTCGAACCACGCCTGCTGACCACCCGCGGTACGATGAAAACGCATCGGACAGTCACAGTGGTGACAAGTCAATAACGCAGTTGAACCAGGTGTCACGTCTGCCGCCCTGACAATGTGACCGTCGGTATTCAGTGCCATAAACGCTTTACGAATCCGCATGAGATGCTCCCTGACCCACGTCGCCGATACTTTCGCCAGCCGGCGAAGACCGGAACGAATGGGGTGGCTGAAGTAAATAAAAATGGGGGTTACATCTCATAGCGCGGATCGGTATTTATTTACGGCATGGGCATCGAGGACCTGTTGCGTCGGTAACATATTCTGGCAGCTTCAACCACAAGTTAAGGCACTGAGATAGGCTGAAGCGAATGAGCACGGCAGACCATCACTCAAAACATTTAAATCATCATCCCGCGAACAGGAGTGGCAATGTGCAGTATTGGTACTGATCGTATTTCGAGTATGAGATACCGTGTTTGTTTCTGGCTGAGTAAACATATCGTGCTGATTGATCTGATCTTGATCAGGTGGTGTGCTATTTAAATCTTTTATAAAACTTCGCTCATGATATCAAGGCGTAACACAGACACTTTTACTCAGGATAACTAATAATGAAAACGTTAACGCTTGCCTATGACATTGTGGAAATGGTCAAAGGTAAATCCGCTATTGAAGCCATGGATGTCATTAACGTTGCCATCGAAATTGAAGATGCAGGAGACAGCCTCAGCGATGCAATCCTACATATACTGGCTCGTTTGTTCACTCTGAGTTTTCCGGAGATGGCTTCCCAACTGCCTGCTGGTGTTCCTGACGATCTCATGCAACAAGCGCTTGCTCTGGTTAGAGACATTGGTAACGGTAAATATTATTAATTTTGTCAGGGGTATAACGCCCCTGCACCATTCCGACTTACCCGCCCCACTCTTTACCGCTTTCCACTGTCTGGACGATCTCGCTGGTTTTGATTTCGCGGTGATAGCCGTAGGCATCAGCATAGTGCGTCACCCCTGAACGCTGATCGGCCTCGGGTTTGCCCTGTGTTTTGATGACTTCGACGGTTCTGGTCGTCATCGTGTAGTCGGTGGTACAACCGGTTAGCATCAGCACAAGCAGCGCCATCGGAGCCAGGAAGAGAGCTTTTTGCATAAATTGGTTTCCATCTTTGATTTCGCGGCACTTTACCGAAGATACCGAAAGCCTGAGGGATTTTTAGGGCGATGGTCGGTTGTAGTGAGTTCCTGACCACAAGGTGATGGCAGTGAGCCGTATCGATACGGACATTGCGGCTGTAATACGTTCTGAGGGGATGTCGTGTGAATTGACTGAGATGAGAAAATTAAATGCAGATCGCTGACAACATTGCGTGGGCATCTGGCGTCCCTGCCCTGCCGCCGCGCGCCAAAAAGTAAAGTAAAGCGTCACTGACGCAAGGTCATTGATGCTTCAGCATAAGTAAGAAATAAACAACTGCAACACTGTCGTGTTACAGCTGCTTATTCCCGGGGCTCAATCACGTTTGGTTTTTACTGTTTTGTAATTCAGGCTGGTATCTGCATACCATACCCCGAATTACGTTTTTTTTTATTTAGTTACTTATTATTTGAGAAAAAGCGGAGAGAGCGAAGCGAACGACAGCCTCGGGTGGGTTGGGAACCAACCCACTTAATAGTGAGTAACAGTTACTCTTTTAAGTATATCCGACAGCAGGCAGGTCTCACCTCCCATATCCGACCCATTATTCATTCCGGTCCTCCATCCATTTATTCCATTCAGGAAACATCACCATGACGTCAAAACTCGATGCCATCCTTAACCGTGCCGTCAATCTCAGACCCGACCAGGCAGCGCTACTGACACTGCAGTCCGATGTGCTGAAGTTTCGCCATAATCTGCATGTACCCGAAGACGCCGTCGTTTACCAGTGCGGCTGCTGCAGACGTATCGTTGACATCCAGGAAATGGTGGCAAATCCCTGCACCAGTGATGGCCTGAGCCACTACTGTCGCCCCTGCACTACCGTTAAGTTTCAGGGTGCCCCCATGCCCGTCATCCATAAGTTTCAGGATGCGCACCGTATTGCCGCTGGCGCGACATGTGCCATCACTGGCGCAGAAGGAAACCTGGTCCCCTTCTTCTATACGTTCGATATCAGCAAACCCGTGTTTTACCTGCGCCGGGACTTCCAGGACATATTTATCCAGCGTTTCAGCTATCGCCTGGTGGGTTACGACAAAACTAAACTGAAGACCGAACCGGAAAAGCATCCCGTGTGTCGTTACCCGGCGACCTGGTTTACGATACCGTACCGCCAGATTGATAACATCCGGCACGTTCTGGCACTCGTCCGCCTTATCAACAAGACCCGCCCGGACAAACCCACTGAACGCAAAAAAGGCGAGGAAATTGAGGCCTTCCTGAAGCACTGCATTCTGCCTGAAATCCCCTCCATGTCTGTGTTCCCGACGTTTCGCCCGTACACGAAGCAAGCCGCCACCGACGCGGCGTAATGCCAAACTAAAGTAACCGGGGGCGGATTATTCGCTCAGGCCGCCGGTAACACTATCTTCTTCACAATGACTGCCCGGCCGACAGATGCGTACTGCCCGTTTTTATTTACAGCGAAGTGTCATGCTATAGAACCACAGACAACATCCCCCCGCAGACCCGGTCAGACTGATTCCCACACCATCACAGAGCCTGAGTCCGGACTCTTTAGCCCCGGACAAGCGCAAATCGCACGAAAAAACCCGTACAACAAAGTAAGATTTATTAATCTTATCAGTAGATTAA
>NZ_JAHWLU010000081.1:0-22541 GCF_022134725.1 Buttiauxella sp. S19-1 | reverse complement strand
AAAGCGGCCCTGGGTGCAGTGATGCGTAAGCTGGTACATATGTGCTTCGGCGTACTGAAAACCCGATTACCATGGGATGAAAATTATGCAGCTACCGCTTGACGTTCAAGACGGTAGCTACAAGTGCCAATCGTGGGTGGATAAGCGAAAGCGTCATCCACCTTCTTTCACTTTAATATCCTTCTTTAAAGCGTGTCCCCCCTCCCAATTCTTTAGTCCACCGGTTGGCTGATTGTAACTTTTTGGTTAAAACTGTGATCAGGTCAGACCACTGTTGGTCATTTACAATTTTATTCCTGGAAATATGTAGTTACAGCAATATGGCTGTTGTTTCATAGACAAAGGGAAAAACAGGGGAGCGTTATGAGTCAGGCACTTCCGCTGGTCACCCGTCAGGGCGACCGCATTGCCATCGTCAGTGGGTTACGCACACCGTTTGCTCGCCAGGCTACGGCATTTCACGGTATACCTGCCGTCGATCTCGGCAACATGGTGGTCAGCGAATTGTTGGCCCGCAGCGAAATTCCCCCAGAAATCATTGAACAATTGGTTTTCGGCCAGGTTGTCCAGATGCCGGAAGCGCCAAACATTGCCCGTGAGATTGTCCTGGGGACAGGAATGAGCGTGCATACCGATGCCTACAGCGTCAGCCGTGCTTGTGCGACTAGCTTCCAGGCAGTGGCGAACGTCGCCGAAAGCCTGATGGCAGGCACCATTCGCGCGGGGATTGCCGGTGGTGCTGATTCATCATCCGTTTTGCCCATTGGCGTCAGTAAAAAACTGGGGCGCGTACTGGTGGATGCCAATAAAGCGCGCACGCTGGGGCAGAAGCTGAAACTGTTTTCACGTTTGCGCCCGCGCGATTTATTACCTGTTCCACCAGCCGTTGCGGAATACTCAACCGGTTTACGGATGGGCGACACCGCCGAGCAAATGGCGAAAACTCACGGAATTACTCGTGAACAACAAGATGCGCTGGCGCATCGCTCCCACACCAAAGCAGCGATTGCATGGCAAGAAGGCAAACTGAGCGAAGAGGTCATGACTGCCTTTATCCCGCCTTATCGCCAGCCTTTCAGCGAAGATAATAACGTTCGCCAAAATTCGTCGATTGCCGATTATGCGAAACTGCGTCCGGCGTTTGACCGCAAACACGGTACGGTGACTGCGGCAAACAGCACTCCGTTAACCGACGGGGCGGCAGCGGTTATTCTGATGACCGAATCACGCGCCAAAGAATTGGGTTTGAAGCCGCTGGGCTATTTGCGCAGTTACGCTTTCACTGCGGTTGATGTCTGGCAGGACATGCTGCTCGGCCCCGCATGGGCAACACCGCTGGCGCTTGAAAGAGCAGGCATCACATTGAATGATCTGACCTTATTCGATATGCACGAAGCCTTTGCCGCACAGACGCTGGCTAACCTGAAAATGCTCGCCAGCGAGCGTTTTGCTCGCGATGTATTAGGCCGCGCTCATGCGACCGGCGAAGTGGACGACTCTAAATTTAACGTTTTAGGTGGCTCGATTGCTTACGGACACCCGTTTGCTGCAACGGGCGCGCGCATGATCACGCAAACGCTGCATGAACTGCGGCGCCGTGGCGGTGGATTTGGTTTGGTTACCGCCTGCGCGGCAGGTGGCCTGGGTGCTGCAATGGTTCTGGAGGCCGAATAATGGAACAGACTTCTGCTTTCAACTTACATGTCCGCCTCGACAATATCGCCGTTGTGACAATTGATGTGCCGGGCGAAAAGATGAATACCCTGAAAGCCTCTTTCGGGCCTGACGTGCACAACATCATTAAACAGGTTCGCGATAATACGGCCCTGCAAGGCTTGATATTTATCTCAGGAAAGCCTGATAACTTTATTGCCGGTGCCGACATCAACATGATTGCCAGTTGCCAGACTGCACTTGAGGCACAAACACTGGCGCAGCAGGGCCAGCAAATCATGGCGGAAATTGCAGCGCTTCCGATTCCGGTGGTTGCGGCTATTCATGGCGCGTGTCTCGGCGGCGGGCTGGAGTTGGCGCTGGCCTGTCATTCACGCATTTGTACCGATGATGAAAAAACTAAACTTGGTTTGCCGGAAGTGCAGCTTGGCTTATTGCCTGGTTCTGGTGGCACCCAGCGTTTGCCGCGTTTGATTGGCGTCAGCCATGCGCTGGATATGATCCTGACCGGGAAACAATTGCGCCCGCGTCAGGCGCTGAAACTGGGGCTGGTCGATGAAGTGGTGCCGCAGTCGATTTTGCTGAAGGCGGCAGTTGAACTGGTGGCAAAAGGCCGCCAGCCATCGCGCATTTTGCCGGTTCGGGAACGTATTCTTGCAGGCCCGCTTGGCCGTTCACTGTTGTTTAGCATGGTGGAGAAAAAAACCGAGCAAAAAACGCGCGGTAATTATCCTGCCACGTTGCGCATTATCGAAGTGATAAAAGTCGGGCTTGGGCAGGGCAGTTTTAGTGGTTATGAGTCGGAGGCGAAAGCCTTTGGCGAACTGGCGATGACGCCACAATCAGCGGCATTACGCGGGTTGTTTTTTGCCAGCACAGAGCTTAAAAAAGAGCACGGTGCTGATGCACCTCCACGGCCGATAAATGCGGTTGGCGTGTTGGGCGGTGGCTTGATGGGCGGCGGGATTGCCTTTGTCACTGCCACCAAAGGCAAATTACCGGTGCGCATCAAAGACATTAATAACGACGGCATTAACCATGCGCTGAAATACAGTTGGGATTTGCTGGATAAAAAAGTGCGTCGTCGCCATCTGAAAGCGGCGGAGCGCCAGCGTGAAATGGCGCGGATCTCCGGCGGTACTGATTATCATGGTTTCCATAACCGTGACATCGTTGTGGAAGCCGTTTTTGAAGATCTGGCGCTTAAGCAAAAGATGGTTGCGGAAATCGAACAAAACTCCGCACCGCATACTATTTTTGCTTCTAATACTTCCTCGCTGCCGATCGCCGATATTGCGGCAAACGCCGCACACCCTGAACTTGTCATCGGTCTGCATTACTTTAGTCCGGTAGATAAAATGCCATTGGTTGAAGTTATCCCACACGCTGGAACCAGTGCGGAAACCATTTCCACAACCGTTGCATTGGCTAAAAAACAGGGCAAAACACCGATTGTGGTGGGCGATAGCGCAGGCTTCTACGTCAACCGTATTTTGGCGCCTTACGTTAATGAAGCGATGCGTTGCCTGGTGGAAGGGGAGCCTGTCGATAAAATTGATAATGCGCTGGTGGCGTTTGGTTTTCCGGTCGGCCCAATCCAACTTTTGGATGAGGTGGGAATCGATGTAGGGACTAAAATTAGTCCTATACTTCAGCATGCTTATGGCGATCGTTTTGCTGCACCACAAAGTATTGCAGCAATATTGAATGACGATCGCAAAGGTAGAAAAAATGGGCGTGGTTTCTATCTTTATCCAGGGAAAGGGAGTAGAAGCAAAAAGCAGGTTGATGCTGCAATTTATACCCTGCTGGGCGTTTCGCCAAAAGGCGCACTGGCTGAAAAAGAGATCGCACAACGCTGCGTGATGATGATGCTCAATGAGGCGGCTCGCTGTCTCGATGAGGGCGTGGTTCGCAGTGCTCGCGATGGTGACATCGGCGGCGTATTTGGTATTGGTTTCCCACCGTTCCTCGGTGGCCCGTTCCGTTATATGGATACACTGGGAGCGGGTGAAGTCGTCGCGCAGTTGCAACGCCTGGCTAGTCAGTACGGGGAGCGTTTTGCTCCTTGCGACCGACTTTTACAAATGGTGGAAGAACAACGAAATTTCTGGGGAAAGTGAACCTCAGAAATGAAACTGTAGTCAAAGAAACATAAACATATGGCTCGGTGAATGGATGCTGGTCGGTCGTTTAATAAACAGTGATTGACTATACTTGCACCATTGAGGTAAAAAACAGCGTTTCATTCGATGTACGGATAAGGCACAATGCCCGGCTGCTGAATTCTCCTCTCAAGTTTCAGGGGAATTCAAGCATTCCTGGTTAACAAAAGCGGTGCAATATGCAAGTTTTTATCATGCGTCACGGCGACGCAGCACTCGATGCCGCCAGCGACTCGGTACGTCCACTCACCCAGTGTGGTTGTGATGAATCCCGAGTCATGGCGACTTGGTTGAAAGGTCAAGTAGCGGATATCGAACGTGTTCTGGTGAGCCCTTACCTGCGAGCCGAACAAACCCTGGATGTAGTGCGGGAAGCACTGAGTCTTCCAGGTAAAGAAGACATTCTGCCGGAATTGACACCGTGCGGCGATGTGGGCCTGGTGGGTGATTACCTGCAAGCTCTGGCAAATGAAGGGGTTGAATCAGCGTTGGTGATTTCCCATTTGCCGTTGGTCGGCTACCTGGTGTCTGAGCTCTGTCCACAAGAGACACCTCCGATGTTCAGCACTTCGGCTATTGCTAATGTCACACTTGATCCCGAAACCGGGAAAGGGGTGTTCAACTGGCAGATGAGTCCGTGCAATCTCAAGGTTGCTAAAGCTATCTGAAAGCCGTAAGCATGAAAAAAAGAGCCGCGAAATGCGGCTCTTCTTATTTGTGCGATCATACGATAAGTTTGGTGGATGACGCTGCGCTTATCCACCCTACAAAATCAAAATCGTAGGTCGGATAAGCGCAGCGTCATCCGACATAAAATCTTAAGGCAATTCCGGCGGCATCCACTCTTCGATTTCAATCAACACCAGCAATGCGGCATCACCGCCATACTCTTTCGGCGCCTGGTGAAATGCCATAATGTGCGGGTGTTGCGCCAGCCACAGCGGTGTTTGCTGTTTCAATACATGTTTTCCATGCCCGTGCATCACACAGGCACAAAATACGTGTTCACGACGACAAGCGGCGATTAACGCACCTAATTCTTGTTTGGCTTGTAACTGCGTCAGGCCATGTAAGTCGAGGAATAACTCTGGCGAATAATCACCACGACGAATTTTTTTCAGCTCAAAGTGGCTGACATCTTCGCGCACATAGCGCGTAGGGCCTTCTGTCGCCAGGCGTGGCTGGAATTCATCAGAAAAATAATGACTGGCATCGGCTTGTTCCTGTAACAGCCGTTTCACCGGGACTTGCTGTATTTTTTTGCGCATTGGACGATGAACAATCGTGTCCTGAGTCAGTTTTTTGGTACCGCTCATCAAACCACGGAAAAGGTTCTGATCATCAACGCTGAGCGGAGTTTTCTTTTTCATCTGGCTCATCTCGCATTCGTTATTGCCGCTAGTTTACCTGGTTTGCCGTCCATCACTAAATAAAACGCAATTTTCCCGACGGTGAGCGTAATTGATATGCTGATTTGTCGCGGTCTTCATGGCAAACTAATCGATTATTGAATTAGCGCGAACGGCCTGCGGAGGGCAACGTGGATAAAATTTTCGTCGATGAGGCAGTGAATGAGCTGCACACCATTCAGGATATGCTGCGCTGGGCAGTAAGTCGTTTTAGCGCCGCCAACGTCTGGTATGGTCACGGTACCGATAACCCGTGGGACGAAGCCGTTCAGCTAGTGCTGCCAAGCCTCTATCTGCCGCTGGATATTCCAGAAGATATGCGTACAGCACGCCTGACTCCTAGCGAGCGTCATCGTATTGTTGAGCGCGTGATTCGCCGCGTAAACGAGCGCATTCCGGTCGCTTATCTGACTAACAAAGCCTGGTTCTGCGGCCATGAGTTTTATGTTGATGAGCGTGTGCTGGTGCCACGTTCCCCGATTGGCGAGCTTATCACCAACCGTTTCGCCGGTCTTTTCGACCAGGAACCACACCATATTCTGGATATGTGCACCGGCAGTGGCTGTATCGCCATCGCTTGTGCTTATGAATTCCAGAATGCGGAAGTGGATGCGGTCGATATTTCTTTGGATGCGCTGGCAGTTGCCGAGCAAAACATCGCTGAACACGGTCTGGAAAACCAGGTAACGCCGATTCGTTCCGACCTGTTCCGCGACCTGCCGAAAGTTCAGTACGACATTATCGTCACTAACCCGCCGTATGTGGATGCGGAAGATATGTCTGACCTACCAGGCGAATTCCGCTTCGAGCCGGAATTAGGTTTAGCTGCGGGGACGGACGGCCTGAAACTGGCGCGTCGTATTCTGGCGTGTGCCCCGGACTACCTCGCTGATGGCGGCATCCTGATCTGTGAAGTTGGGAACAGCATGGTACATCTGATGGATCAGTATCCGGATGTGCCGTTCACCTGGCTTGAGTTCGACAACGGCGGTGACGGCGTGTTTATGCTGACTAAATCGCAGTTGATTGACGCGCGTGAACATTTCAGCATTTACAAAGATTAATCTGTGCAGGCGGGCCTTTTGGCCCGTCTTCTTTTGCTGACAACACAACGAAAATGACAACGGTAAGGAGCCGTGACAAATGGCAGGAAATTCTATCGGACAAGTATTTCGCGTAACGACATTTGGTGAATCCCACGGTGTGGCGTTGGGTTGTATCGTTGATGGTGTGCCGCCCGGCATTCCGCTTACCGAAGCTGATTTACAACACGACCTCGATCGCCGCCGCCCAGGGACGTCCCGCTATACCACGCAACGTCGTGAACCTGACCAGGTCAAAATTCTTTCTGGTGTATTTGAAGGCATGACCACCGGTACCAGCATCGGTCTGTTGATTGAAAACACCGATCAGCGTTCGCAAGATTACAGCGCAATCAAAGACGTGTTCCGTCCGGGCCACGCTGATTACACCTACGAACAAAAATACGGCCTGCGCGATTACCGCGGCGGTGGTCGTTCTTCCGCCCGCGAAACCGCGATGCGTGTAGCCGCTGGTGCAATTGCTAAAAAATATCTGGCGCACAAATACGGCATTACCATTCGTGGCTGCCTGACGCAAATGGGCGACGTGCCGCTGGAAATCAAAGACTGGGATCAAGTTGAGCAGAACCCGTTCTTCTGCCCGGATCCGGATAAAATTGAAACGCTTGATGAACTGATGCGCGCGCTGAAAAAAGAAGGCGACTCCATTGGTGCGAAAGTCACCGTGGTGGCGGACAACGTGCCACCAGGCCTTGGCGAACCGGTTTTTGATCGTTTAGATGCCGATATTGCCCATGCGCTGATGAGCATCAACGCGGTGAAAGGTGTCGAAATCGGTGATGGCTTTGGCGTAGTCAATCTGCGCGGTAGCCAGAACCGTGACGAAATCACTAAACAAGGTTTCCAGAGCAACCACGCTGGCGGCATTTTGGGTGGTATCAGCAGTGGCCAGCAAATTATCGCCAATATGGCGCTGAAGCCGACCTCAAGCATTATGGTGCCGGGCCGTACGATTAACCGCGAAGGCGAAGAAGTTGAGATGGTCACCCGTGGCCGCCACGATCCTTGCGTCGGTATTCGTGCTGTTCCTATCGCCGAAGCCATGTTAGCGATTGTTTTGATGGATCATATGCTGCGTCAACGTGCTCAAAACGGCGACGTGACGTTCCCTCTTCCGCGTTGGTAATGCGATGAAAAAAATGCTCGTCGGGCTGCTGGCGTTACTTGCCAGCACCGCTACTTTTGCAGCCACTCCGTGGCAGAAAATTAGTCATCCGATTGCGGGTAGTGCGCAATCTATTGGTGCTTTTTCTAACGGCTGTATCGTTGGTGCCCACGAGTTGCCGCTAAACGATCCGCGCTATCAGGTGATGCGTCAGGATCAACGTCGCTATTTCGGTCACCCCGATTTAGTGATGTTTATTCAGCGCCTGAGTAATCAGTCCACACAGCTTGGTCTTGGTACGGTGTTGATTGGTGATATGGGCATGGCGGCAGGTGGGCGTTTTAGCTCAGGCCACGCCAGCCACCAAAGCGGGCTGGATGTAGACATCTTTTTGCAGTTACCTAAAACACGCTGGACGTCTGCACAGTTACTTAAACCGCAGGCGCTGGATTTAGTCGGCAGCGATAATCAGCATGTGGTACCGCGTTTGTGGCAACCTGAAATTAGCAGCCTGATCAAACTTGCGGCGAAAGATAACGACGTCACGCGGATCTTCGTCAATCCGGCGATTAAGCAACAATTGTGTCTGGATGCCGGAGCCGATCGTGACTGGCTACGCAAAGTTCGCCCGTGGTTTGCTCATCGTGCGCATATGCACGTGCGTCTGCGTTGCCCGGCTGATAGCCTTGAATGCGAAGATCAACCCTTACCGCCGCCAGGCGACGGTTGCGGGGCTGAATTGCAAAGCTGGTTTGCACCACCGCCTCCTGGGAGTAGTGCACCGAAAAAGAAAACTCCACCCCCAATTCCGGCCTCATGTCAGGCCTTACTGGATGAGCACGTTCTCTAACGGATAAAATCATGGAATGGTTTATGGTTTCCCCCCTGATGCTGGTGGTGCTGTTTTTTGTCGCCATGGGTGCAGGGTTTATCGATGCTCTGGCGGGTGGGGGCGGTTTGATTACTATACCCGCATTGTTAGCGACAGGAATGTCACCGGCTCAAGCTCTGGCGACCAACAAGTTGCAGGCCTGCGGCGGTTCAGTTTCATCCTCGATCTATTTTATTCGCCGCAAAGTGGTCAGCCTGCAAGATCAGAAACTCAATATTCTGATGACGTTGATCGGCTCAATGACCGGTGCGTTACTGGTTCAGCATGTAAAATCAGACGTGCTGCGCCAAATTCTGCCAATACTGGTCATTAGCATCGGTCTGTACTTCTTATTGATGCCAAAACTGGGTGCCGAAGACCGGCAGCGTCGCTTATACGGCCTGCCATTTGCGCTGGTCGCTGGCGGGTGTGTCGGGTTTTACGACGGTTTCTTTGGCCCTGGTGCGGGTTCTTTTTACGCGCTGGCATTTGTCACGTTATGCGGCTTTAACCTCGCCAAAGCCACCGCTCACGCCAAAGTGTTAAACGCCGCGTCTAACCTCGGTGGCTTACTGCTGTTTATCATTGGCGGGAAAGTGATTTGGGGAACCGGTTTTGTGATGATGGCCGGGCAATTTATAGGGGCGCGAATGGGATCGCGTCTGGTATTGAGTAAAGGCCAAAAACTGATCCGCCCGATGATAGTGATTGTCTCGGCGGTGATGAGTGCCAAACTCTTATTTGATAGCCACGGAACGGAGATCCTCCATTGGTTGGGGATAGCTTGAGATGACAACAGCAATGATGACAATAAAAACAGAACACCATTATCAGGAACTTATCGATATTTTCGATGGCTGCTTTAAAGACGATTTTAATACACGTCTGATTAAAGGCGACGACGAACCGATCTATCTTCCAGCAGATGCGGAAATTCCTTATCACCGTGTAGTGTTTGCCCACGGTTATTACGCCAGCGGGATGCACGAGATTTCCCACTGGCTTATCGCTGGCAAAGCGCGCCGTGAACTGGTGGATTTTGGTTACTGGTATTGCCCTGATGGGCGTGATGCCGAGACACAAAGTAAATTCGAGGATGTGGAAGTTAAACCCCAGGCACAGGAATGGTTACTGTGCGTGGCAGCCAACTTCCCGTTCAATGTCAGTTGCGACAACCTGAGCGGCGATGTCGACCCGGACAGAATCGCCTTCCAGCGTCGGGTGCATGCGCAGGTGATGATTTACCTGCAAGAGGGCATACCGGCTCGCACGGCAAAACTGATTGAAGCACTGCGGGAGTATTACAAAACCCCGCCGCTGGCCGCAGAACAATTCCCGTGGCCGGAAGATTTAAATTAATTACCTGCAAAAAAAGAGGAAGTACGATGATCGCGGAATTTGAGACACGCATACTGGCGCTAATTGATGAAATGGTTGAGACAGCCAGTGATGACGAGCTGTTTGCCAGCGGTTATCTGCGTGGCCACCTGACACTTGCGGTAGCGGAACTGGAACACGGTGAAGACCATAGCCCAGAAGCGCTCCACACTGCGGTATCCGGCAGCCTGGAAAAAGCTATTCAGGCAGGTGAACTTTCACCGCGTGACCAGTCTTTAGTGCTGGGTATGTGGGATAATTTGTACCAGCAGGCGAAGTTTTAAGATATTCCCCCTCACCCTAACCCTCTCCCCAGGGAGAGGGAACTGTTCGGTATGCTTTTCTCCCTCTCCTGGGGGAGAGGGCCGGGGTGAGGGCGTTAAACTCTCCCCTATTTAACTTCTTTGCCCTTCAGCAATTTTCTCACCCAAAATCGATTCGGATTTAACGCTGCCAGTGTTTCACCATCCATCGGAACGGGTTCATCACTCATTTGTGCTGCCAGAATCTCTGCCGCCAGTGGCGCACTGCAAAGCCCTCTCGAACCGAGGGATGCCAGCATAAACAGATTTGGGTACACCGGCGCGGTTTCGGCATTTTCATGGCTTTCAACCAGCGATGCGTAAGCTTCAAGTGTGGTGTTGTAGTCAGGAACAGATCCAATCATCGGCATATGATCGCGTGACGCGCAACGGACTCCACAACGAGCTTCTCCGGCACTGACATCGACTTCTTGAGGCCATTGCACATCCGGCAGGCAGTTAAGCAAACGCTGGTGATTATGCTGCTGATCTTCATCGTTATAGCGCATCTCCTCCACGCCACGATGATAGCTCGCCCCAATGCAATGCTGCTGATTGCTTGGGTTTTGCGGCGTCAGATAACCGTCGTAACACAACACCTGGCGTAACTCTGAAAGTGATGGCGTGGTGGGAATATGGCTCACCTGTCCACCGACGGCGGAAATCGGTAACTTCTCGGTTTGCGGGAATTTATTGATTTTATAGCCGTTGGCTAACACCACTGCGGCATGCTGCTGAACGGTGTTGTCAGCGAAGGTTAATTGCCACGCATCAGATGCCTTGCTTAAGGATTCAACACGATGCTGATAATGCGTTTTTAATCCCATCTTTTCAGCGCACGCCAATGCTCCGGCTGTCAGTTGTGCCGGGCATAGCCAGCCACCGAGCGGGTAAGTGACTCCGCCATGGCCTGTTTCAACGCCACACAGTTCTGCCACCGTTTCGGCACTCACCGCTCTGGCAAGTAATTCTGGAAATTCGAGGCTCAGCAGTTGCTCGATTTTATGCTGGCTCTTTTCGTCCCAGCCCAGTTGCGTGACGCCACACCAGTCATGATCAAACTCTACTGGCAATGAGTCATATAAACGGCGGGCAAAGGTAAATGCAGCGCTGAAAAAGCGGGTGAGTGTGGCGCTGTGGGTATTGAGCAACGGGTAAAGCGCGCCCTGGCGGTTGCCGGAAGCGCCAAGGGCCGGAGCACTATCTTCGCAATACAGCGTGACCTGCCAGCCACGACGCAGCAAAGCGAGTGACAGCAGGGCGCTGGCAATACCGCCGCCAATAATCGCGACTTCGTTGCCTCGGGCTGCGGGGCGAGCATACCAGGGCGCGCGGGGTGGCGATTCGAGGGCGTTTTCCATCACTCCCGTCAGCATTTCCCGCTTGCGGCCAAAGCCTTTGCTTTTGGTCATCGTGAAACCGGCGTCAATCAAACCACGACGCACAAATCCTGCGGAGGTGAATGTCGCCAGCGTGCCACCTGGGCGAGCCAGTTTTGCCATTGCGTTAAATAGTTGCGGCGTCCACATGTCTGGATTTTTTGCCGGGGCAAAACCATCAAGGAACCAGGCGTCGACCTGATTATTTAACGTGTCATCTAACTGCGGTATTAGCTCGTTAATATCCCCAAACCAGAGGTCCAGAGTGACGCGTCCACCAGACAGCAAAAGGCGATGACAGCCCGCGATAGGTAGTGGCCATTGTTGCTGTAATTGCTGAGCAAAAGACGCCAGTTCGGGCCAGTGCGCATGAGCAGCGTGTAAATCTTTCGCTGTCAGAGGGAATTTTTCAAAACTAATAAAGTGCAGGCGCTGTAGGGTAGAATTCGGCTGTTTTTGGCAGAATTGTTCAAAAGCTTCCCATAAAGTCAGGAAGTTAAGTCCAGTGCCAAATCCGCTTTCACCGACGATAAACAGTGAGAGGTCGTGGGTCGCAAAACGTTCTGACAAACGATTTCCCCCAAGAAAGACATAACGAGTTTCCTCCAGTCCATTATCATTAGAGAAGTAAACATCGTCGAACTCTCGGGATACAGGTGTACCCTCTTCGTTAAAGCCCAGATTGGCCGATTGTATTGGGGAGTGTTTCACGTAAGTTACTCGTCTGGCAGGCAGTGAAAGGATAGTAACGATGTGTGCGAAGCGGCGCAAATTTCAGGCCGTTTTGTCTGATCGGACTTGTTCGGCGTACAAGTGTACGCTATTGTGCCTGTCGAAATCCTAAATAGTGCAGTGGAAGAGGTATTGAATGAAACGTGCAGTGATTACTGGTCTGGGCATTGTTTCCAGCATCGGTAACAACCAGCAGGAAGTCCTGGCATCTCTGCGTGAAGGTCGCTCGGGGATCACTTTCTCTCAAGAGTTCAAAGATTCTGGAATGCGCAGCCACGTGTGGGGTAACGTTAAACTGGACACCACCGGCCTGATTGACCGTAAAGTTGTCCGTTTCATGAACGATGCCTCTGTCTATGCTTATCTTTCAATGCAGCAAGCTATTGAAGATGCTGGTTTGAAAGAAGAAGTTTATCAAAGCAACCCGCGTGTTGGCCTGATTGCAGGTTCCGGTGGTTCTTCCAAATCTCAGGTGTTCGGTGCAGACGCAATGCGTAGCCCGCGCGGCCTGAAAGCGGTTGGTCCTTATGTTGTGACCAAAGCGATGGGTTCTGCGGTTTCCGCATGTCTCGCGACTCCGTTCAAAATTCACGGTGTGAACTACTCCATCAGCTCCGCATGTGCGACTTCTGCGCACTGTATCGGTAACGCTGTTGAGCAAATTCAGCTGGGCAAGCAGGACATCGTTTTTGCTGGCGGCGGCGAAGAGCTGTGCTGGGAAATGGCCTGTGAGTTCGATGCAATGGGCGCACTGTCGACCAAATACAACGAAACGCCGGACAAAGCGTCCCGTACCTATGATGCGAGCCGTGACGGTTTCATCATCGCAGGCGGCGGCGGTATGGTTGTAGTTGAAGAACTGGAGCACGCTCTGGCTCGTGGCGCACACATCTACGCTGAAATCGTTGGCTATGGCGCGACTTCTGATGGCGCAGACATGGTTGCTCCATCTGGCGAAGGCGCAGTGCGCTGCATGAAGATGGCAATGCATGGTGTGGATACCCCTATTGACTACCTGAACACCCACGGGACTTCTACGCCGGTTGGCGATGTGAAAGAACTGGGCGCAATCAAAGAAGTCTTCGGTGACAACTCACCAGCTATGTCCGCGACCAAAGCGATGACTGGCCACTCTCTGGGTGCCGCTGGCGTTCAGGAAGCTATCTACTCTCTGCTGATGCTGGAACACGGTTTTATCGCGCCAAGCATTAACATTGAAGAGCTGGATGAGCAGGCTGCTGGTCTGAACATCGTGACTGAAACTACCGAGCGTCAACTGAATACTGTTATGTCTAACAGCTTCGGTTTCGGTGGGACTAACGCCACGCTGGTGATGCGCAAAGTTAACGCGTAATTCATCGCAAACAGCGATTATTTCTAACGGGGTGCCTTTGGCGCCCCGTTTTTTTTGCCATTTACAATTATTGACAGCATCAATCACTGAAGGCACTATCTCGCCATAACATTATCAATTTGATAATGCGTAAGCGTTCAACGTCAACCAACGCACCCTTAATCTGAACGTTCAGAGGGAAAGGGCGTGGTGGTTTCCTCGCCTTACTCTGCAATAAATGGAGTAAGCAGCATGTCTGCATTGATTGATTCTCAGCTAAAAAATACCAAATCAGGAAATAAGTCTTTATTTAATATCACCTTTGCGGTGTTTCTTACCTATATGACAGTTGGCTTACCGCTGCCTGTTATCCCGCTTTTTGTGCACCACCAACTCGGCTATGGCAACACCATGGTGGGGATTGCCGTGGGGATTCAATTCCTGGCAACGGTTTTAACACGTGGTTACGCAGGGCGCCTGGCGGATCAGCAAGGTGCAAAGCGCTCGACCTTACAAGGCATGTGTGCCTGCGCCTTTGCGGGAGTTGCTTATCTGTTGGCAGCATTGTTGCCGGTTGATGCAATGGCTAAATTCGGGTTACTGATTGTCGGTCGTTTGATTCTCGGTTTTGGCGAAAGCCAACTGCTGACTGGCAATCTTACCTGGGGAATGGGTTTAGTGGGCCCGGCGCGTTCCGGCAAAGTAATGTCCTGGAATGGGATGGCGATTTATGGCGCATTAGCTGCTGGCGCACCGCTGGGTTTGTTGTTAAATAGCCATTGGGGATTTGTCGCGTTGGGTGTGTCGACCATTGCACTGCCATTGGTCGCCTGGGCGTTCAATGGGCGCGTTCGTGCAGTACCGGCGCATAATGGTGAGCGTCCTGCGCTGTTTGCCGTGATTGGGCTTATCTGGAAACCCGGAGTCGGTCTGGCATTACAGGGTGTTGGTTTTGCTGTTATCGGTACTTTTGTTTCGCTCTACTTTGCTGCTAAAGGCTGGGCCTGGGCGGGTTTCACGCTCACCGCATTTGGTGGCGCTTTTGTCCTGATGCGTGTGTTTTTTGGCTGGATGCCAGACCGTTTTGGTGGTGTGCGTGTGGCTCTGATTTCGCTGGCGATAGAAACTGTCGGGTTGGTTTTGTTATGGCAAGCGCCGGAAGCGAGCGTTGCGCTAATGGGCGCGGCGCTCACCGGTTGCGGCTGTTCACTGATCTTCCCGGCGCTGGGTGTTGAAGTCGTGAAACGCGTTCCGGCGCAAGTGCGCGGCACAGCACTCGGCGGTTATGCGGCATTTCAGGATATCTCTTACGGTATCGCTGGCCCGCTAACCGGGCTGTTAGCCACATCGATGGGCTATCCATCGGTGTTCCTTGCTGGAGCGATTTCTGCGGCCATGGGGATTGTCGTGACATTAATCGCTTTCCGTAAATAATGTCTGCCACCCGTTATGGGTGGCAAATTGCTACAACACAATCCACAGCAGTGCCATGACCACAACCAGCGCAACCAGCGCCATGCCTGGTCGCGCACTCACGACTTTCATCGGCTCGATAAACGGTGCCCAGATTGGGCTGGCTATAGGCTGAATATGATGTGTCTCAAGCGCCGCTGGCTGGCGTTGCGCCCGCTTTAAAAACACCTGATTCAAAATATCCTGCACTTGTGCTGCGGACAGTAACGTCTGTGGCGTCGCCTGGAAGCGTTGCTGGGAGTAATCGGTCATCTCTTGCCATTCAGCCGGTTCCAGTGGCTGCTTCAGTGCGGCCTGAATGGTATGCAGGGTAGGCGCATTTTGCTGACTCAATGTCTGGCGCGCTTGCAGCCAGGTGGTCAGCAAAGTGAAGTGTTTGGCTGGAATCAGTTCGCCTGTTTTCACGCCAGAAAGCTCAAGCATCGATTGCCAGATTAATTTTCCGGATTCGCCCGTCGCGGCGGTCAGTTTGGCGACCTGTTTATTTAACGAGTTATGCTCTGCCGGAAGCAGCGGGCGGTCGGTGGCCTGGCGCTGTTGCGGTTGTGGGATCGCCAGTTGGTTATTTTGCAATAACGTCAGCACGCTTTTGAGCTGCTCTGGGGTGAGCTGACTTAGCGCAGTCTGGCCAAATTGCTGGCGAATGTAGTCGCTCACAGCCTGGCGATTATTGCCCTGCGCCAGCAATTCGCTGAGCTGCTGAACCACCTGGCGTGTGGCGTGGCTGGTTTGAGCCACGCTAACTCGCTGATTAAGATTTTGTTCGGCTGCCGGGAAGTGGCGCGACAACAGTGGTGTTTCACTTTTTAGCCCGAGATCATGCTTGAGTCCCGCCCACACTTCAGCACTTTGTTGCTGGTTTAGCGCAACAATTCGCGTGATCAATCGTTCCAGAACGGTACGTTGTTTGGAGGAAAGCGGAAATTCGCCTGCCGCAGAAGGTGTGGAGGGAGGTTCCCCCGAAGGACGCGTAGCCGCCCCTTGAATGGGTTGCATAGTCTAAAAATCCTTTGTCGTTCCCCGGCTCAAGTATGCCAGGCCGCAAGATTATGGCACACTATCGGGCTTATTCTCGACGTTTAACAAACAGGTAGCGTAAAGTGAAAATCCTCGTTGACGAAAATATGCCCTATGCACGCGAATTGTTCAGTCGCCTTGGTGATGTGACTGCTGTTCCCGGGCGCCCGATCCCAGTCTGTGAACTGGCGGATGCCGAGGCATTAATGGTGCGCTCGGTCACCAAAGTAAATGCCGATTTGCTTGATGGCAAAGGGATTAAATTTGTCGGTACGGCAACGGCGGGTACTGACCACGTTGACGAGAACTACCTTGAGCGCGCGGGTATCGCGTTTTCTGCAGCCCCTGGTTGCAACGCTATCGCCGTTGTCGAATACGTCTTTTCTTCACTGTTAATGTTAGCTGAACGTGATGGTTTCGAGTTGGCCGACCGCACGGTGGGGATTGTTGGCGTCGGTAACGTCGGTTCACGCTTGCGGGCACGCCTTGAAGCCTTCGGCGTTCGTACACTACTTTGCGATCCACCTCGCGCGGATCGTGGCGACACAGGCGATTTCCAGCCGCTGGAAACGCTGGTGCGCGAAGCGGATGTGCTGACATTCCACACGCCATTGTTCAAAGATGGCCCATACAAATCGCTGCATCTTGCCGATGAAAAACTGATCTCAAGCCTTAAACCAGGCAGCATTCTGATTAACGCCTGTCGTGGCCCGGTGGTCGATAACGCCGCGCTGCTGAAGTGTCTGGAAAATGGCCAGGATCTTAGCGTGGTGCTGGATGTCTGGGAACCAGAGCCAGACCTCAATGTGGCGTTGCTCGATAAAGTCGATATTGGCACCTCACACATTGCCGGCTACACGCTGGAAGGCAAAGCACGCGGCACCACGCAGGTGTTTGAAGCATTCAGTGAGTTTATTGGGCAGAAACAACAAGTGGCGTTAGACACTTTATTGCCCGCCCCTGAATTCGGTCGCATTACCCTGCATGGTCCGCTCGATCAGCCGACACTCAAAAGACTGGTTCATCTGGTGTATGATGTGCGCCGCGATGATGCCCCGTTGCGTAAAGTGGCGGGAATACCTGGTGAGTTTGACAAGTTACGCAAAAACTACCTGGAACGCCGTGAATGGTCATCGCTGTATATTCAGTGTGATGATGAATCTGCGGCACAAACACTGCAAAATCTCGGTTTTAGCGCAGTTTATACCCGCTAGCCCTAATCTTTGTCCCATCGGGCGAATGTCCGGTGGGACGCTGTTTTATCAAGTCTGGAGTAAACCAACATGTCTGAAGGCTGGAATATTGCCGTTTTAGGTGCCACGGGTGCCGTCGGCGCAGCTGTGATTGAACTGCTTGCCGAACGCCAGTTCCCGGTTGGTGAATTGTATGCCCTGGCGCGTAATGATAGCGCGGGTGAAAACATTCGTTATGAAGGCAAAACGGTGATGGTTCAGGATGCTGAATCATTTGACTGGACTCAGGTTCAGCTCGCGTTCTTCGTGGCAGGCGTTGAAGCCACGGCGCGTTACGCAGAAGAAGCCACTAACGCCGGTTGCCTGGTGATTGACTCCAGCGGCCTGTTCGCCATGGAACACGATGTGCCGTTAGTGGTGCCTGACGTGAATCCTTTTGTGTTGGGTGAATACCGCAATCGCAACCTGGTGGCTGTTGCCGATAGCCTGACCAGCCAATTGCTGACCGCGCTGAAACCGCTGATTGAACAAGGCGGTTTGTCGCGCATTCAGGTGACCAATTTACTGGCGGCTTCTGGGCGTGGCAAAAGTGCAGTCGATGCGCTGGCCGGGCAAAGTGCGCGTTTGCTGAATGGTTTGCCAATCGAAGATACCGATTTGTTTGGTCGCCAGTTGGCCTTCAACATGCTGCCATTAGTGCCAGATGCGGAAGGCAGCGTGCCTGCTGAACGCCGCCTGGTGAATGAAGTGCGTAAAGTGTTGCAGGACGAAGGCGTGATGATTTCTGCGAGCATGGTTCAGGCTCCGGTATTTTACGGTCACGCACAAATGGTCAACTTCGAAGCGATGCGCCCGCTGGCCGCTGAAGAAGCGCGTGATGCGTTTGGCCAGTTTGAAGATATCGAGCTTTCTGAAGAAGGGCAGTTCCCGACTCAGGTTTCCGATGCTTCCGGCAGCTCACATCTTTCTATTGGTTGTATTCATAATGATTACGGTATGCCTGAGCAGATTCAATTCTGGTCTGTTGCCGATAACGTGCGTTTCGGTGGCGCGTTGATGGCGGTGAAAACAGCTGAAAAATTAGTGCAGGAGTATATGTACTAATGTCCGACGTGTTACCTGAAATACCGCGGCGTAAAATTGCGCTCGGCATTGAGTATGACGGCAGTAAATATTATGGCTGGCAGCGCCAGAACGAAGTGCGCAGCGTGCAGGAGAAGCTCGAAAAAGCGCTCTCTAAAGTGGCGAATGAGCCGATTCACGTGTTCTGCGCAGGACGAACGGATGCTGGTGTGCATGCCACCGGTCAGGTCGTGCATTTCGAAACCCGTATGGATCGTAAAGATGCCGCATGGACTCTGGGTGCAAATGCGAATTTACCTGGAGACATTGCGGTGCGTTGGGTTAAAGCTGTGCCGGACGATTTCCATGCCCGATTCAGCGCCACGGCGCGTCGCTACCGTTATGTCATCTATAACGAACGGCTGCGTCCGGCTGTGATGGGGCAGGGTGTGACGCACTTTTATCACCCGCTTGACGCCGATAAGATGCACCGTGCAGCGCAGTGTCTGTTGGGCGAGAACGATTTTACCTCGTTCCGTGCGGTGCAGTGCCAGTCGCGCACACCGTGGCGTAACCTGATGCACATCACCGTGACCCGTTATGGCTCATACGTGGTGGTGGACATCAAAGCGAACGCATTTGTGCATCATATGGTGCGTAACATTGTTGGCAGCTTGATGGAAATTGGTTGTGGGAATCAGGACGAAAACTGGATGGCGCAATTGCTGGCGGCGAAAGACCGCAAGCTGGCAGCAGCCACCGGTAAAGCAGAAGGTCTGTACTTAGTCTGCGTTGATTATCCTGAACATTTTGCGTTACCTAAACCCCCGATGGGTCCACTTTTTTTAGCTGACTGACCCTTGTCGAAAAGGTAGATAACTATGGAATTTATCCGCTTTATTATTGATTTTATTTTGCACATTGATGTGCATTTGGCGGAGTTGGTTGCGCAGTATGGTGTTTGGGTTTACGCCATTCTGTTTTTGATTTTGTTCTGTGAAACCGGCCTGGTGGTGACACCATTCTTGCCTGGCGACTCTTTATTGTTTGTTGCCGGTACGCTGGCTGCCTTGCCAACCAACGATCTGAACGTCCATACCATGGTGATTTTAATGGTCATCGCCGCCATTATTGGCGATGCCGTGAACTACACTATCGGGCGGTTGTTTGGAGAAAAGCTGTTCAGTAATCCGGATTCAAAAATCTTCCGCCGCAGTTATCTTGATAAAACCCACGCTTTTTACGAGCGTCACGGCGGAAAAACGATTATCCTCGCGCGCTTCGTACCGATTGTGCGAACTTTCGCACCGTTCGTCGCCGGGATGGGGCATATGTCCTATCGTCATTTTGCGATGTATAACGTGGCCGGTGCGTTGCTGTGGGTACTGTTATTTACCTACGCAGGTTACTGGTTTGGAAACTTCCCGATTGTGCAGGAAAACTTGAAATTACTGATAGTGGCGATTATCGTCCTGTCAATTCTGCCGGGTGTCATCGAAGTTCTCCGTCAAAGGTATGCGGCTAAACGCCTACAAAAGTAACCCCATCGCGCGGTTCGACCACTTTTTTATCCAAAGTCGCGGGCCGTTATGTTTTAATGAGCACCATTTATGGTCTGGGGCAGCTATTGCTGCCACAGAAAAACTGGCATCGACCAGGTTCAAGCAGAAAGGTCATCAATGAGCTGGATTGAACGAATTCTCAATAAGAGCAACGTCACCCCTACCCGCAAGGCGAGTATCCCTGAAGGGGTGTGGACTAAATGCGACAGCTGTGGCCAGGTTTTGTACCGTGCCGAACTGGAACGCAATCTTGAAGTCTGCCCAAAATGCGATCACCACATGCGCATGTCTGCGCGCGATCGCCTGCACAGCCTGTTAGATGAAGGCTCGCTGTTTGAGTTGGGTAGTGAACTTGAGCCAAAAGATATCCTCAAGTTTAAAGACTCCAAAAAGTATAAAGATCGTCTGGCATCAGCCCAGAAAGAAACTGGCGAGAAAGATGCGCTGGTGGTGATGAAAGGCACGCTCTATAACATGCCGGTTGTTGCTGTGGCGTTTGAGTTTGCCTTTATGGGCGGTTCTATGGGTTCTGTTGTGGGCGCGCGTTTTGTGCGTGCCGTTGAACAGGCTCTGGAAGATAATTGCCCGATGATTTGCTTCTCCGCATCCGGTGGCGCACGTATGCAGGAAGCGCTGATGTCGCTGATGCAAATGGCGAAAACCAGTGCCGCACTGGCAAAAATGCAAGAACGCGGTTTGCCGTATATTTCGGTTCTGACTGACCCAACGATGGGTGGTGTTTCTGCAAGCTTTGCGATGCTTGGCGATCTCAATATTGCTGAGCCAAAAGCATTGATCGGCTTTGCAGGCCCACGCGTTATCGAACAGACCGTTCGTGAAAAACTGCCGCCGGGCTTCCAGCGCAGTGAGTTCCTGATTGAGAAAGGGGCGATCGACATGATCGTTCGCCGTCCGGAAATGCGTCTGAAACTGGCAAGCGTTCTGGCAAAACTGACAAATCAGCCTGCACCAAATCCTGATGCGCCGCGTGAACCGCTAGTGGTTCCGGCAGCACCGGAAGAAGGTCACGAGGCCTGATTGTTAATAAGGGCAGGCCGCACAGGTTCTGCCCTTTTTCTTGAACCGTAGCGTAGAGCGGGCATCATGGAAAAAACTCAAACACCTCAAGCCACGTCGCCCCTTGCCACGTGGCTTTGTTATCTGGAAAACCTCCATTCTAAAACCATCGAGCTTGGCCTTGAGCGCGTCAAAAAAGTGGCGGCTACGCTTGATGTCCTGAAACCTGCGCCAACGGTGTTTACGGTTGCCGGGACAAATGGCAAAGGCACAACTTGCCGTACCCTGGAAAAGGTGTTGATGGCGGCGGGTTACAGCGTTGGTGTGTACAGTTCACCGCATCTGGTGCGTTACACCGAGCGCGTACGCGTACAAAGCGAAGAGCTGGACGAGGCTTACCACACGGCGGCCTTTGCGCAGATTGAAGCGGCGCGTGGCGAGACATCACTGACCTATTTCGAATACAGCACCTTGTCGGCCCTGTTGCTGTTTAAGCAACTGGCGGTTGATGTTGTGATTCTTGAAGTGGGTCTGGGCGGGCGCCTGGATGCGACCAATATCGTCGATGCCGATGTCGCTGTCGTCACCAGTATCGCGCTTGATCACACTGACTGGCTGGGGCCAGATCGCGAAAGCATCGGGCGTGAAAAAGCCGGGGTCTTCCGTGGTGGAAAACCTGCTGTCGTCGGTGAGCCGGATATGCCGCAGACCATCGCTGATGTGGCGGCTGAAAAAGGCGCTCATTTGCTGCGCCGTGGCGTGGACTGGTCTTACAGCGTTGAAGAGAATAGCTGGAGCTTCAAAGACGGGCAGGGCGAGCTGAGTGGGCTGCCGTTGCCACTGGTGCCGCAGCCAAATGCGGCAACGGCGTTGGCAGCATTGCGCGCAAGCGAGCTGAATGTTAGCGATGACGCTATCATTCAAGGGATTAAAGAGGCGACTCTACCTGGGCGATTCCAGGTCATTTCGCAAGCGCCATTGGTTATTCTGGATGTGGCGCACAATCCCCATGCGGCGGCTTATCTTGCCGGGCGGCTGGCAGAGTTGCCGAAACGTGGCCGCGTGCTGGCGGTCATCGGAATGCTGCATGATAAAGACATCGCCGGGACGCTGGCATGTTTGTCCCCGCAAGTCGATAGCTGGTATTGTGCTCCATTAGAAGGGCCACGCGGTGCGAGTGCTGAACAACTGATTGAACATCTCGGTCAGGGTGAAGTCTACGACACAGTGGCTGAGGCCTGGTATGCTGCCATGAACGCAGCAACGGAAAATGATACCGTGCTGGTGTGTGGTTCATTTCATACAGTAGCCCACGTAATGGAAGCGCTGGACGCGGAGAAAGCAGGTGGCGAGTAAGTTTCAAAATCGATTAGTCGGAACCATCATTCTGGTCGCACTGGGGGTCATTATCCTGCCAGGGTTGCTTGATGGTCAGAAAAAGCATTATCAGGATGAGTTTGCAGCTATTCCTCTGGTTCCAAAACCAGGTGATACAGATGAGCCAGATATGCTACCCGCGGCGACTCAGGCACTCCCTTCACAACCACCGGAAGGTGCAGCTGAAGAAGTGCGTGCCGGTACGGCGGCAGCGCCAGGGCTGGATATCGCTTCGCTGCCTGGTGATAGCGGGGCGGGCATTGATGAAGTCCCTGTTTCCCGTGAACAGCCGAAACCGAAGCCCGTCGCTGAGAAACCAAAACCGAAGCCGGTAGAGAAACCGCAGAGCAAGGTCGAGGCTTCTCAAACGGAAGAGCGCCTGGCGATGAT
>NZ_JAHWLU010000080.1:0-22674 GCF_022134725.1 Buttiauxella sp. S19-1 | reverse complement strand
TTTTATATTCCTCACTGTAGGGTAAGAGTCTGTCTTATTTTCTGGCGTAAAAATTCAGTTTATCTGCGTCAATTTCAATGCCCAGCCCTGGCCCCTGCGGTAATGTGACCTGCCCGTCGCTGAAATCCAGCGGGCGTACCACAATGTCGTCCTTAAGCAGTAACGGGCCGAACATTTCGCTTCCCCACTGCATGTTGATTGTCGACCAGGCGTGCAATGAGGCGACGCTGCCCAGCGTTCCTTCCAGCATGGTGCCGCCATACAGCCCAATGCCCGCCGCCTGTGCCACATGCGCCAGTTTCAGCGCCTGCACTGGCCCGCCTGCTTTGGCAATTTTCAGGGCAAAAGCACCGCTGAACCCGTTGCTCGCCAGGGCGTAGCCATCGTGGCTGGTTGCCACGGATTCATCAGCGAGGATCGGTACCGCAAAACGCTGGCTTAGCGTGATCAAAGCTTGTCGGTCCCACTGCGGCGTCGGCTGTTCCACCAGGTCGATACCGCCGTTCTGCAACTGCGTCATGCCTTTTATGGCGGTGGTCAGATCCCACGCCTGGTTAACGTCAACACGGATACTGACATCACCGCCAAGAGCAGATTTAATTGCCAGCGCGTGGCGAATATCCACTTCCAGAGCGCGCGCACCAATCTTCAGTTTGAAAGTATTGTGTCGCCCTTCGGCCAGCAGGCGTTTTCCCTCTTCGATATCTTTTTCGGTATCGCCACTCGCCAGCGTCCACAGCACCGGCAGGCGCTCAGTTAATGCACCGCCCAGCAAGTCACTGACCGGCAATCCCAGCACTTTTCCCTGCGCATCAAGAAACGCGGTTTCCAGTGCCGATTTTGCAAAGGTGTTTCCCTTCACGCTGGCGTTCATCACGTCCGCCAGCGCGGCCACGCCGTTAAAGGTTTTGCCGCACAATAACGGTGCCAGGTAGCACTCAATGGCTGATTTAATCGCCTCCGGGCTTTCCGAGCCGTAGCTCAAACCGCCGATGGTGGTCGCCTCTCCCCAGCCGATAACGCCCTGTGCACAGGTCATGCGAATGATAGTCAGCGTCTGGCAGCCCATGGTTGCCATGGAAAGCTTGTGTGGACGAATAGTCGGGATATCCACCAGCCAGCAAGCAACTGACTCAATTGTGAGACTCATTAACAGCTCCTTCAGTTAAACGCGGCAACGCCGGTGATTTTTTCTGTGAAGGCAGGCTCCACAGCGCAATCAGCGCCAGCAGGGCATAGCCCATCAGCAATAATGAAACCGGCCAGTAAGCATCAAATTCAATCAGCAACGCCACCGCCAGCATCGGCCCTAAACCACCGGAAAATATCGATCCCACTTCATGCCCCAGCGCCAGGCCTGAGTAACGTACCCGCACCGGGAAGAGATCGCTCATGATGCACGGCTGAGTACCGATCATCGCCCCGTGGCACACCGGTAAACCGAGGATCATCGCGACCATGATCCAGCCGTAATCGCCGGTCGACAGCAGCCAGAAGAACGGGAAAGCCATCACCAGCAAGCCAATCACACCGACGTAATACACCGGTTTGAGGCCGATACGGTCAGACAATGCGCCCCAGAACAGAATCGAGAACAGCTCCACCACCATCGCGAGCGTCACCGCGCTAATGATGACGCCGGTGCTGATACCAATGTGTTTGGCATACACCACCGAGAAGGTGAAAAAGATGTAGGACGCGCCATTCTCTGGCAACCGCAGCGCGATGGCCTGCAACAGCGCTTTCGGGTGCTCTTTAATCAGCACCAGCAATGGCAGTTTTTCGTGTTGGTCTTGTGGCTTAGCCTGTTGAAAGACCTGGCTTTCACGGATGTTTTTACGGATATAAACCCCGACCAGAAAAATCAGCAGACTCAGCAGGAACGGCACTCGCCAGCCCCAACTCATGAAGGCCGCTTCCGGGAGTTTCTGCACCAGCCAGAAGGCAAATGCCGATAACACAAAGCCCCCGGAAACCCCCATCTGGCTCCAGGCGGTAAAGAATCCACGGCGTGATGTCGGCGCATTTTCGCTCAACATCAGCACACCACCGCCCCACTCGCCACCGGATGCCACGCCTTGTAAGAAGCGCAGGCTGATCAGTGAAATCGGCGCCCAAATGCCAATCTGTGCGTAAACCGGCAGCAGACCAATCACAAAGGTGGTCGCGCCCATTAACGACAGCGTCATCACCAGCGTCATTTTGCGGCTGTATCGGTCACCCAAATGCCCAAACACAATCCCACCCAGCGGGCGAGCCAGGAAACCGACCGCAAAGCCTGAAAACGCTAATAACGTTCCCTGTAGCGGATCGCCGCCCACCGGGAAGAACAACGGGCCAAACACCAGTGCGGCGGCCGTCCCATAGAGGAAAAAGTCGTACCATTCCAGCGCATTACCGAGCACCGATGCGATAACAAGCTTGCGCATTTGTCGGGCATCGTGCGGTGCATTTTCTTTCGCGATGTCACTCATGGAGCGTTTCCTCGTGGATAAAAGATGCGCTAAACCGTTGGCGGCTACACTTCAACATCGTCGCCGATGGTGTGGTAACGGCGGTTAAAGTAGACCAGGCCGCGTGGCTGTTCGCTGACACGAATCGCCTGCACCTGGCAATAAAACACCGTGTGGCTGCCGACTTCATGGCAGGTATCAATAACGCAGTCGAAGCTGGCGACTGATGAGCTGAGAACCGGCGCACCGCTGGCCATTACCTGCCAGTTATCGTGCAGAAAACGTTGCTCAGAACGCAGGTTGGCATTAGCAAAAACACCGGACAAATCCTGATGCTCGCCGGACAACACGTTGACGCATAACGCGCCGTTTTGTTTGAAATGGTCGTTAGCGAAGGAGTTGCGGTTCATACACACCAGCAAGGTTGGCGGCTGGTCGGTCACGCTGCATACCGCAGACGCCGTGAAGCCGAATTTTCCCGCCGGGCCATCGGTGGTAATCACCGAAACCGCGCTCCCCAGTTGCGCCATCGCATTACGAAAATCTGTTTGCAGAGTCATGGGATATTCCTTACAAATCGATGATTAAACGCGCGCCTTTGGCGCGGGAACAGCACAACAGGATTTGATCGCCATCGGCTTTCTCTTCATCCGTCAGATAGCTGTCGCGGTGGTCCGGTTCGCCTTCCAGCACATCGGTCAGGCAGCTGCCGCAAATCCCTTGTTTACAGGAAACGCAGACTTTCAAACCCGCCAGTGCCAGTGCTTCGACGATGCTTTGGTTTTCAGCCACCTGCACGGTGATCCCGCTGGCCGCCGCCACCACTTCAAATGCCTTGCCCTGAATCTGGACATCGGCACTAAAACATTCCTGATGAATCTGTTGCGCCTGGTAATTCAGGGTTTTGGCCGTCTCATTGACCGCATCCATTAATCGCGTCGGGCCGCAGACATACACATGGGTATTCGGTGGTACATCGCTGAGCACCGCTGAAAGGTTCAGGCGCTGCTCGTCGCTAAAATGCAGCTGAACTTTTTCGGCATACGACGCGCTTTCCAGTTGCGCGACAAACGCCGCACCAGAGCGTGAACGGCAAGCGTAATGCAGAGTAAAAGAGCGCCCGGCGGCGTGCAGTTCTGCGGCCATCGCCAGCATCGGCGTGATGCCAATCCCGCCGCCAATCAGCAGGCTATGTGCCGCGCAGGCTTCAAGAGCAAACAGATTTCGTGGCACGCTGACCTGCACTTCATCGCCTTCACGCAGGGTATGCACCGCCAGCGATCCGCCCTGAGATTGACTGTCTTTCAGAATACCCAGTTGGTAATGCTGGCGGTTTTTTGGGTCGCCACACAGCGAGTACGGGCGCACCAGATCTTCACTCAGATGCAGGTCGATATGCGCACCCGCACCGTATTCCGGAAGCTCAAGGCCGTCGGCGTGGGCGAGCGTGAGTAGCACGACATCGCCCTGCAATTCGCGCTTAATAATTTGCAAAGTCAGCATGTCCGCTCCTTAGCGCATAAACAGGCCACCGTTGATGTCCCAGGTTGCCCCAGTAACAAACGATGCCTGTGGTGAAGCCAGTAATGCCACGGCCTGAGCAATAAACTCGGCCTCGCCCAGCTTGCCGACCGGGATCATCTGCAACAGTCCGGCCATTTTTTCTTCCGGCACCAGCGCATGAACCGAAGGCAAATCCATCGGCCCTGGGGCGATGGCATTAACCGTGACGCCGGATTTGCTCAGCTCGCGGGCAAAGATTTTGGTCAGCGTCAAAATGCCGCCTTTTGACGCGGCGTAATGCGCGCCGGAAGCGGTGCCGCCGTTCTGTCCTGCCAGCGAAGCGAGGTTGATAATCCGCCCGTAGCCACGCTTAGCGAAGTAGCGCCCCATCGTCTGGCAACCAACAAACGTGCCGCGCAGATTAGTGGAGATCACCTGGTCAAATTCATCGACAGTGATGTCCATTACCGGGGTTGCCAGCGTCAGCGCGGCGTTGTTAACCAGCACATCCAGGCTGCCAAAACGCTCAACGGTTGCCGCCAGCGCGAGTTCAAAATCCTGCGGCTGGCGAATATCCAGCCCGACCGCCAGCACCTTGCCCTGGCCGTTATCCAGGTTGTCTGCCGCCTGCTGCGCACGTTCGCGGTTCACGTCCGACAACACCACCTGGAATCCCTGCTCCAGCAGGTATTTGGCGATGACATTTCCCAGTCCGGCAGCAGCACCTGTGACTAATACGGTTTGTGTCATAAATAGCCCCTTAAAGGATGTAACCGATGCTGTGCAGCACATCGTCGCTGTTGATCAAGCGGATCACTTTTTGTTTGATAAGCAGTTGATCACCCTGGCGTTGTAACTGCCAGGTAATGTCTGCGGCGTAGTGGCGGCTGTGGCCTTTGCGGTGTTCCCACAGCGACTGCGCCCCACGCACCACAATCACGTCATCCTGCGATTCCAGCAGGCGAAAACGCGACAAGGTGCGCAACGTCCTGGCGCGCGGCGTAGTGGAGATCGACTCGCCGCTATACAGGCGTTTCACGCGGCGGGCGCGCATTTCATGGTCGTCGCAGGCGTAGTTCAGGGTGTTTTTAAAATCAGTTTCCTGTGGGTCAATCGGCACCACATACAAGCCGTCGCGCTGCCATAACTCCAGCCAGGCGTTGAATTCGCCTTGATCAAGCAGATCGCCTTCGAGGTTAATCAGCGACATCGCCGCAAACAGATCAGAATCTGGCTTCATCATTTATTCCGCCTCCGTCATCAGTTTTTTCCACATCTGGTAAGCCGCTCGCATGCCGGTTTCGGCACTCACATCGCTGCGCAAACCATCGTCTGTACGGTATTCCCCCGCCAGCCCGCGGTTGAGCATGATCCACAGATCGTTGCCAGAGGTTGCGCCGCGCTGCACGCGTTCCCACGCTTCGGAGTCGTCCGGTGTGCCAAAGCCCATCGGCCCCTGGAAGTGTTCATGCAGGCGCAATCTGGCCTGGTTGGCGATTTCTGGCCCGCCGTCCATCATGATCACCGCATGGTGAATTTCAGTTTCCTTGACCGAAACCGGCTGTAACACGCGGAAGAACGCCATCGAGCAGGCAATGTTCGGGAAGATATTGAGGTTAAAGCCGGAACCGCCGACGGCGCGGACAATACGGCGCACTTGCTGTTCGTCGTGCTCCAGACGCAGCGCATCAGCCAGTTCGCTAAAGCGTTCCGGGATCGGCGCGTCGAGATTAGCGTCCAAATCCACCAGTTCCGGGATCATCACCATCACGCTGTGGCCATTACCCAAATCTTCGACATAACCGCTGCCATCGACGAAGTTGAGCATCTCTTCGGTCTGCTTATCGACAGAGCTAAGGAACGAGCGGTGCACCACCGGGAAGTGATAGCCGTCCGTGGTGTTTTCGAGCTGGATTTTCCAGTTACCCGGGAAGCGGAAACGGTGTGCAGGCCCGGTTTTAATCGGGAAGCCCGCGCCCTGTTTCATAAACAGATCCATCCATTTTTTGGCAGCACCGAGGAAATCTTCCAACGGTTCAATCTGTTCATTGAAGGTGGCAAAAATCATTCCGGCGTATTGTTCGGTGCGCAGCGACACCAGCCCTAACTCGCCCTTTTCCAGCTGGTCGGCATAGCTTTCCGGGTGCGGAACACCGCGCAGAGTGCCGTCCAGCGCGTAACCCCAGCCGTGGTACGGGCAGACGAAGCTGTTAGTTTTGCCGCTGCGGTGTTCGCAAACGGTGGCGGCGCGGTGGCGGCAACGGTTCAGTAAGGTATGAACGGTGCCTTTACGGTCACGCACCACAATCACCGGTTGGGTGCCGATTTCGGTGGTTTTAAAGCTGCCGGTTTCCGGGATTTCGCTGGCATGTGCCACCCAAACCCAGGTTTTGCTGAAAATTCTGTCCAGCTCGAGCTGGAATAATTGCTCTGAGTTATACAACGAGGTGTGAACGCGATCGTGTTGCACTAAGGCGGCAATTTCCGCGCAATCAGGCACCGCTGGCGCTGTGGTATCAATATTTTTTATGTTGATGATGTTGTCGCAATTCATGTCCAATCTCCTGCACGTCTTCGGCTGTCTATTTTTTATCCGGCACCGGGAGTTCATCCGCTGCATGCCAGTGGTTTACCGGGCGGCTGAACAGGTTGCGCGTCGTAAAACGGTGGATACGCATACCGCTGGCTTCGCGGCAAAATTCCACGTTAATTTCCGCCGCGTTGAGATGAGCGCCTCCGGCGGAAAACTCGGAGGTTTGCAACATCAGCCAGCGGCCACAGAGCTTGCCGTCGGGCTGCTGGCTGAGCGCTTCAGAGCAAAGAAAATGGGCGTTCATGGCAAAATGCGCCGGGGTTCGCACATAACCTGCCATCATCGCCACAATCGCCTCACGCCCAAGATGTCTTCCCAGGCGCGCGGCATACGGCTCGCCGACACCTTCCCAGCAGGCGTCTGCGGTAAACAGTTCGCCGATAGCCTGTACCGTTTCTGCCGTATCGAGTTGGTCGCACAACCACATGTACTGGCTGATACAAACCCTGGCGGCTTGCTGGTCTTCAAGCTGCTGTAAACGCTGTGCGTCCGGTGAATTCATCATCGACTCCGTTAGCCCTGAATAATCAGTTCACGCCCAACACGCGCTTCGATTTTGCAGTACTTCCACAGCTTGCTACCGCTATCACCCACTGGCGTGGTGCGGAACAAGTTGCATACTGCCGCGACGTTTTCCAGCGCGTCGGCATCGGCCAGAATGTAAGTCGTCCACGGTGCGGTGGTGGACGGACCAACCATTAACTGGTCGTCATCCATATTGCCAATCACGCGGATGCCGGGGGTTTCTTCAACCCCTTTCATCATCACGCCAAAAGCGCCCCACACTTGCTTCGCTTCCGTTGGGCTGGCATCGAAAAAGTTCTGATTAACCCCGATGCAGAACAGCACACGTAATTTGTTTGTCTGGCTCATTTATTGCTCCTTTAGAAAAGAATCACAGGTAACCCGGCAGCGGTTTGCCACCGAAAAAGACCGTACCGGCGTTGAGATAAGAGAGGTCGCCCATAAAGGCGTGTTGCGTAATCACCATGGTGTCGCGCACATAACGTTGCAGCGGGCTGGTCATCGCAACGCCGCCCATGCCGTTGAGTGCCAGCGCCTGGCGTGCCACTTCTGCTGCCACGCGGGTAACGTGCGTCGAAGAAAGACGCAAGGCATTAATTTGTTCTGGGCTGGCTTCGTCACCGGCGAGCAATTTTTGCCACACTTCGTCGATAGCTTCGTAGAACCAGGCGCGGGCCGAGCGCAGATCCGCTTCACATCGGGCAATTTGCATCTGTGCCTGTGGCCTTTCAGCAAGCTTCGGCGCACCTGTGACAGACTGCTGACGATGGGCAATCTGGTAGATTTCATTGAGTGCCGCGCGAGCCACACCCAGCGCCACCACTGACAACACTTGCGTGGCGAGGGAAAGCACCGGATAGCGATACAGCGCCCCTTCCAGATTCAGTGCGCCACCGCGAATAAACGTCCACTCCTGCGGAACATACGCGTCGTTAACCAGCAGATCGTGGCTGCCGGTTCCGGCCAGCCCGACGGTGTTCCACACCGGATCAATCTGCACATATTCCCGTGGCAGCACCGCCATACGCGGCAGCGCTTTTTCTTCATCTGGCTGGATACCCACGCCAAACACCGATGCGCCCATGCTGCCGCTGGCAAAACTCCAGCGCCCGCTAACGCGATAACCCCCATCGGCCCGCATGGCTTTGTGTGTCGGGTAAATTCCACCGGCAAACACCACGTCTGGCCCATCGCGGTATAGCTCTTTCAGGGTGTCCGGCGGCAACGCCCCAAGGTAGAACGGGCTCATGCCAAAACTTGCCACCCAACCTGCCGAACCGTCTGCTGTGGCAATTTGCTCAATCAGTTCGCAAAACTGCGCGGGTGAGCATTCGTCACCGCCGTAAATTTTCGGCACCAGTGCGCGATACACACCGACCTGTTTGAAGCGGGTAATAATGTCTTCAGAAATATGGCGTTGATGTTCAAAATCGGCGCTACGAGTCGTCACTTCACTCAGTAACGGAACCAGCTCTTCACGAACGTTGACGACAGACATGGCTAACTCCCGAAGTAATGGGGTGCAAATGGTGGATGGCGCTTACGCTAATCCCCGACAAAACCACTCGGCGGCCTGAACCAACAAGCCTTCACGCCCTTTGGCCGCCACTAATTGCAAGGCGACCGGACGACCGCGTATTTCGCCCATCGGCAGGGTGATTGCCGGATGTCCACTGAGATTGAAAGGCCGCACCAGGCGAGTCAGGTTGACGACGCTAAGCGGGTCTTGTGCTTCTTGTAGCGTTGGAGGAAGTTCCGGCAAGGTTGCCAGCGCCAGCAAAGGTGTTTGCTCAAGTAACGCATCCACCTCGGCGGTGAATTTGATGCGCACACGTTCGGCATTAGCCAAAGCGGCAGCGTCCACATCTTTGCCCGCCCGAATACGGCTCGCGACATCTGGCGAAACCTCTTCACTGCTGAGCAATGAGTTAAACGCCTGCCAGTTTTCGTGGCTGATAATCGCCAGCCCGGCGCGGTGTGCGTCGGCAAGCGCAGGAAGTTGTGAATGGTGAGGACGAATGCCCTGTTGTTCGAGTTGCCCCAGCAGAAGCGCGTCAATTTCTGGGATTGCCGCCGCCACAAAGGCCACTTCAGGCAACGCAGTGATTGGCTCGCCGACAGGAATCGAAAGGTGCGTCAGAACCTGGCGCAGCACCGTAGCGTTGCGGGCAAAAATGCCGACGCAATCCAGCGAGCTGTGTGCCGGTAAAACCCCATCGCGGCTGATGACACCGTAACCGGGTTTCAGCCCCAACACTCCACAACAAGCGGCAGGCATACGCACCGAACCGCCAGTGTCAGTACCCAGTGAAAAATCGACTTCACCGGATGCGACAACCGCCGCAGAACCACTCGATGAACCGCCAGGGATCAGCGCCGGAAACAGCGGGTTCACCGGGGTGCCGCTCCAGGCGTTAATGCCCGTCACCCCGAATGCCAGTTCGTGCAGCGTGGTTTTGCCGGTCAGCACGCAGCGGTTGTTGAGTAACGTCGCCACTACGCCAGCATGATGCTGCGCAACAGGTGCAGCTGCGAGCGCCAGACATCCGGCACGAGTACGGTAACCAGCGATATCCAGGGTGTCTTTTACCGCAAAGCGCAGTTCACCCTCGCCGACGACAAACTGCTCTACATAACCATTGCTCTCACAAATAGACTTCATCATTAAGCCCTTAATCAGATAATGTGAATCACATTAGGTAAACAGTCATCGCTGCTTTTTCGTTCTGAGTAAATATGAATCAATCATGGAATATTTAGATGAAAATTCAAGTAATATTTCACGTAAATTTTACGAGTGATTAACATGGAATTAACCAAATTTAACAAATGAATTTTTGATTATGCTGATGAATTGATAAGGAAAAATTTGGCGAATGCCAAAAAGTCGTCATGAGAACTCAGGACGACGAGTGGATAAAAAATATTTATTTTACAGTGGGTTGGAAGAAATTTTTAACGCGGTCACAAATTTGTCATTCTGTCGATCAGGCTCAAATTTCGTTAAGGTTATCGAGCACTTTAGCCAGTGAAAGATTCATTTTTTCCACCTGCGCCACACTCATGCCCTTAAACCCTTTCTCGAAAACTTTACCTGCCAGACGGTACGCTTCTTCCACTTTTTGCTGGCCTTTGGCAGTCAACATCACTTCGGTGACTCGCGCATCTTGTTCACTGCTGGCGGTGGTGACTAAACCTTCATCGCGCAGGCGGCCAACAATTTTGGTTACCGTCGGCATTTTGACCATCGCGTATTCGGAGATTTGCGAAATGCTGGCCTTGCCATATTGCTGCGTCACCATTAAGACCCGGAAGCCAGAGACATCCAGTTGCACCTTTTTCAGCGTCACTTCCATGATTTGGGTGTAGCGCGCATAGACGTTGACTATCCAGTAAAACGGGAACTCCTCACGGTGAAATTCGGCATCCACATCCGGTGTTTTCTTTAGGTTACTCATGAGGTTCCTTAGCAAGACAGTTGTCAATTGGGCGATTATACCTGCTTAAACCTGGCGGCTATAGCGCTTCGGACAACGCTATTGTTCAATTCTGAATTTTGGGCGATTACCGCACACTTAATGATTCAAAAATGCCACATGAACAACATTTTTGTATCATTTTCACAACACCGCATTGACATCCAATCTTCCTCTTTCCTATACGTTAGCGCACGGGTTTGCGTTGGCTGGGACGGGCAGTGCTCAATCCATGACAACACCGGACTAACAATACTAATAAACGCAATGTGGAGCTCTTCATGAACGAAAGTCCTTCTCTGGAACAGGCTCGCTCCGAGGTGCTGGCACCGCCATCACCAGGCGAAATAGCACTGGATCCCCGGCAACAGGCGGTGATTAAAAAACTGTTTCGTCGGTTGATTATCTTCTTGTTTGTGCTGTTTGTTTTTTCGTATCTGGACCGCATCAACATTGGCTTTGCCGGTTTGACAATGGGCAAAGATCTGGGCCTCACCAGCACCATGTTTGGCCTGGCGACCACGCTGTTTTATGTGATGTATGTTATCTGCGGCGTGCCGAGTAACATCATGCTGAGTATTGTCGGTGCACGCCGCTGGATTGCCGTTTTGATGGTGGTCTGGGGGATTGCTTCCACCGCGACGATGTTTGCCACCGGCCCTGGCAGCCTTTACGTGTTGCGTATGCTGGTGGGGATTGCTGAAGCCGGATTCTTACCGGGTTTGTTGCTCTATTTAACATACTGGTTCCCTGCGCAATATCGCGCTCGGGCGAATGCGCTGTTCATGATTGCGATGCCCGTCACCATGGCGCTGGGCTCGCTCGCTTCCGGCTATATTCTTAACCTTGATGGCTTGCTCAACCTGAAAGGCTGGCAATGGCTGTTCCTGCTCGAAGGGTTCCCGTCGGTGTTGTTAGGTCTGGTGGTGTGGTTCTGGCTGGATGACTCACCGTCGAAAGCCAAATGGCTGACCGACGATGATAAAGCCTGCCTGAACGAGATGATGGAAGCCGATAAACTGGCGATTCAGAAATCACAACAAGGCACCAATATCGGCCCGACATCCCAACGCGGCCTGCTGCGGGAATTATTTACGCCGGTGATTATGCTTTATACGCTGGCCTATTTTTGCCTCACCAACACATTAAGCGCCTTGAGCGTCTGGACGCCGCTTATCCTGCGCAGTTTTAACCAGGAAAGTAATAACATCACCATTGGTTTACTCAGCGCGATTCCGCAAGTTTGTACTATTGTCGGGATGATTTGGTGGAGTAAGCGTTCTGACCGCTTTAATGAACGTAAAATTCACACTCTGTTGCCGTATCTGTTTGCCGCCGCAGGCTGGGTTTTAACAGCTTCAAGCAGCAATCCGATGCTGCAATTTACCGGCATTGTGATGGCCTCGTCAGGTGCATTTGCCGCGATGGTCATTTTCTGGACCACGCCGGATCAATCCATCTCTTTGCAAGCCCGCGCCCTGGGTATTGCGGTGATCAACGCCACCGGTATGACTGGTGCCGCGTTAGGGCCATTGTTGATGGGCTGGATGAAAGATGTCACCGGTAATTTCAACGCCGGTATTTATATGGTTGCTGGGTTCCTGGTGTTGGGCGCAATTGTTATTTCATTGATTCCGATGAAGAAGATGGCGCAAAGAAGCAGTTTGTAACACTGAAAATAGCCTCTTTGAATGATGAAAGCCCGGAATGCACATCGCTATTCTGGGCTTTTTTTATCCAGAAAATGCTCCGCAAAATGAAACAAGTCACCTTTAGTGATCTTCTCGGTCTTTGGGCTAAACTATGCGAGTAGCCGCCAGGTAGAAAGTCCATCATTTATATAATGAAATCATCAGCAATGATTAGAACAGGACGGACATTGTGGCAGAAATTAAAATACCCGACGCGCTCACCATTTTTGGGAAACCCTATGAGACTAAACCGACATTTAGCCACAGCACTCAGCCCCCTGTTGCTGCTTAGTGCCTCTGTTCACGCCGAGGTCGATCTTGGCTCCTTAGAGCTATTCGCGAAAGACAATGACACCAGCCCCATCCCCAAGGGTTTGATTTTGGGCGGCGCGGTGATTAGCGGCACGGCACGTTACGAAGCGCAAAAAGATGAAACTTATGTCATCCCCGGCGCGCTCTATTTTGGCGATCAATTCATGTATCTCGGCGACCGTGGTCGCTACTATTTTCATCTTGATGACAACACCGCCGCTTATGCGTATGGCAGGTTCCGCTTTGGTAACCTGGATCCCGATGATGAAGATGCTTTCGATGGGATGCACAAGCGAAAGTCAGAATTTGAAGCGGGCGTCGGCGGCACTATTATTACCCCGTATGCACTGCTTAGCGCCCGTGTCAGTTCTGATGTCACCGGGCGCAGTAATGGCCAGGAACTACTGTTGTGGGCGGATTTCCCTATCGTAAAAGGGAATTTGCTGGTGATGCCAGGCATGGGGATGATGATTCGCAGCGATAAGATGGCGAACTATTACTTTGGTGGCGTTTCGAAAAGTGAAGCCACCGCCCAACGACCAGAATGGGATACCGGAACCACCTTCTCGCCTATGGCTGCGGTGATTACTAGTTACCGTTTTAGCCCAAAATGGGTGGGGATGCTGGCGGCCAACTACGAGTTTTATGATAAAGATATTGCCGACAGCCCTATCGTGCAGCATAACGGTGAGTTGTATGGGATTTTGGCCGTAGGTTATATCTGGTAGCGAGATGCTTAAAGAAAATTTCAATGAGCTGCAAATCTTTCTGGTGGTGGCAAAAGAAAGGAGTTTTACCAAAGCCGCAGGGAAACTGGGCGTTTCACAATCGGCGTTAAGTCATGCGGTGAAAGCCCTGGAAGAACGTTTAAATGTGAGGTTGCTGACCCGCACCACCCGCAGTGTTGCCCCCACCGAAACCGGTGAGCGACTCATTGCCAGCCTCGAGCCTCGCCTGGCGGAACTTGAGAGCGAACTGGAAAGCATTCTGCAATTAAATGGCGGTGCTTCAGGTAATATCCGGCTTTCTGCCGGTGAACATTCCGCGCGTAAACTACTGTGGCCGAAGCTAAAACCGTTCCTCAAACAGTACCCGGATATTAATGTCGAGCTGGTGGTCGATAACGGTTTTGTCAATATTGTCGAGGGCCGTTTCGATGCCGGAATTCGGCTGGGGGAAAGTGTCGATAAAGACATGGTGGCGGTGAGAATCGGGCCGGATTTGCGCATGGTGGTTGTCGGTTCGCCGCAATATCTACAGGCGCAAGGCATTCCGCAAACGCCGCATGAATTACAACATCATCGTTGTATTAATATGCGTTTACCCACCGCAGGCGGTTTGTATCACTGGGAATTTGAAAAAGACGCTAAACCCCTGCGCGTGCGCGTGGAAGGCCAGCTGATTTTTAATCTGCTTTCCGAACGGATTGATGCCGTGCTGGCTGGGTTTGGCCTGGCCTGCGTCCCTGATGATATGGTTCAGGATGAGCTGAAATCGGGGGAGCTGGTGCAGGTTCTTGCCGACTGGTGCCCAACGTTTCCGGGCTATTACCTTTATTATCCCAGCCGTAAACAACACCCACCTGCCTTTGCATTACTTATCGATTCGTTGCGTTATTCAGAATAAAAAACGGTGGATGACGCTAACGCTTATCCACCCTACAAAACCCAACCCGACATTTTCAGGATTAACGCCCGACGCGAGTCTGCAATGCCGCCGGATAACGTTCACCGACGATTTTCACCGTTTCCAGTGCCAGGGTGATTTTACGCAAATCATCCTGCGCAAGGGTTAAATCCGCCGCAGCCAGGTTCTCTTCCAGACGATGTAGCTTAGTGGTTCCCGGAATCGGTACAATCCACGGTTCCTGTGCCAGCAACCACGCCAGTGCGATTTGCGCCGGGGTTACCCCTTTTTCTGCGGCCAGTTCACTGAGCAAAGAAACCAGTTTTTCGTTGGCTTCCAGTGCATCAACAGCAAAACGCGGTACTTTGCTACGGAAATCATCCGCGCCGAAGGTGGTGCCAGACTTAATTGAGCCGGTCAAGAAGCCTTTGCCTAACGGACTAAACGGCACAAACCCAATCCCCAGTTCTTTTAGCACCGGCAGAATTTCTTGCTCCGGCTCACGCCACCACATCGAATATTCACTTTGCAGCGCGGTGACCGGTTGCACAGCATGGGCGCGGCGAATGGTTTGCGCCCCCGCTTCGGACAAACCAAAGTGCTTCACTTTCCCTTCAGCAATCAGGTCTTTTACTACACCTGCGACGTCTTCAATCGGCACATCGGGATCCACACGATGCTGATATAACAGGTCGATAACGTCGGTTTTCAAACGGCGTAACGACCCTTCCACCGCCTGGCGAATATGTTCCGGACGGCTGTTTAAAATTTGCTGCTTATTATCCTCACCAAAAGTGAAGCCGAATTTGGTGGCAATAACTACGCGGTCGCGGAACGGTTTTAATGCTTCGCCGACAACATCTTCATTGAGATACGGGCCATACACTTCGGCGGTGTCGAAAAATGTCACGCCACGCTCGACGGCAGCACGAATCAATTCCACGGCCTGGCGGGTATCCGTTGCCGGGCCATAGCCGTGGCTTAGCCCCATACAACCCAGACCCAGTGCGGAAACTTCAAGACCAGAATGACCGAGATAACGCTTTTGCATAATGATTCCTCGTGAATGAGTGGAAGTTATACGTCTAGTTTGCGGCCGGTTAGCCACTCAACCCTCGCCGGATCACGATGCGAGAAGAAGGCACTGGTCGCAGTATCCAGCGCGGTAATTTGCAGAAAATCGTCGCGGCTCAGTTCGAAATCCAGAATATTGAGGTTCTCTGCCATGCGAGTTTGCCGCACGGTTTTCGCCAGCGAAACGATGCCACGCTGGAAGATCCAGCGCAGGACGACTTGCCCGATGCTCTTACCGTGTTTTGCCGCAATCGCCGCTAATAGCGGATGCTGGAACAGATTGTTGCGCCCCTCCGCAAACGGAGCCCAGGCCTCTGGCTGAATGCCACGGCTTTGCATCCATGGCGCGGCATGCAGTTGCTGATGGAACGGGTTCACTTCCACCTGGTTGACGGCGGGAACCACGCTATTAAAAGCGATAAGATCAGCCAGTCGATCAGGCTGGAAGTTACTGACGCCAATGGCGCGGATTTTCCCGGCTTGCTGCAACTCTTCCATCGCACGCCACGCGCCATGCACATCACCGTACGGTTGGTGAATCAGATACAAATCGACGTAATCCATTTGTAGGCGGTTGAGCGAACGTTCGAACTGCGCTTTCGCGCCTTCGTAGTTGGCGTCTTGCAACCATAGTTTGGTGGTGATAAACAACTCTTCACGGGCAATGCCACTGTTTTTTAAAGCATTACCGACTTGCGTTTCGTTCTGATAAGAGGCGGCGGTATCAATCAAACGGTAGCCGGTTTCAATGGCGTCAATAACCGCACGTTCGCATTCTGCGGCCTCTGTCATCTGAAAGACGCCAAAGCCCAGCAGTGGCATTTCGATACCGTTGTTCAATGTGACGGTTTGCATAGCGTTCCCCCTAATCTGTGGTGTGGGAAAAAGCATAACGCAAACAGGTTTATCTGATTAGGCACCCTAATTCGCTAGGGTTTATTAGCAGGATTCATTAATGAATACGAGCGGCGGGATTATTTGCTTTCCGGGACAATCGAGATATGCCCGTTGCGTTCGAGAATGGCGAATTTAATTTCTGCCAGTTGGGTGATTCCGTGATCAACACGGGCTGTTTGTAAAATATCATCACAGGAAATATCGACTTTTTTCATTTTCTCCTGAAACAAATAGCCGCTTTCAACCAAAATGACTGGCGTATTATCAAGAAAATCATCAGCTCCCGGTAAATGTTTCTTTATCAAACCAAACAGCATATCCACCACAATCAAGGTGACAATGGTCAGCATGGCTCCGGTGACGGAAAAGTCATTGCCTAATAACGCTTGTTGCGTGGCCTCGCTAATAATTAATAGCAATATCAAATCAAAGGAGGTCATCTGTAATAGCGTACGGCGGCCAGCAATCTTGAACACCACCATCAATACCAGATAAATGGCCAGCGCCCTTATTACCATATCCATTGTCTGGTTACCTTAGGGATAAATAAATTGTTGGAAAGGGATTTCAGCGCCGTTATCAATTGCGACGGTGCTTTTCATGGCCCCGAATTTCATCGGCGTCAGACTTAACCACAATGTTTGCTTAACGCCAGGTGCCGTCGGTTGATATTCCAGAATCATCTCGCCATTCAGGCTGTACATTTTATCCGGCTGCGGCTGCAGCGTATCAATGCGAAAGCCCTCCATAAAATCACCGCCCAGCACAATACGGTTACGTTTCCCAAACGGGATAACCGAGGTGATTTTCATGTCCATGTCGCTCATCAGGCGATTGAATTTTTCGTAATCAACAGTGAGGGAATGGTCGTCGTTCGAACGGGTGGCCTCACTGAGATAGCCGCGTGAAAATAGCCCCGCCAGAGCGGCCGCAACAATCAGCAGCAACAGCACAAAACCGACACGCCGCAGCTGAAATTCAAAGTTCAGCCAGAACGGTTTTTCGGCCACGGGTGAAGATTGTTTGGCGGGCGTTGTTTTCATTTATTGATCCGGCCAATGCAGAGTAAGTGGCTGTTTTGAAGTCTAGTCAACAGCGGCAACACTAGCCAGCCTGGATTATTTACGCAGCGGTACATCCTTCATCAGCAATGACAGGATGAACGCAAACACCACCACTGCCGCAGAAATCAGGTACACCGAATGCAATGCCGAGCCAAAGGCTTGCAGATAATCATTTTGCAGCGCCGCTGGAAGTTCATGCACCGCCTTTGCACCCAGTTGACGGGGCAATTGAGTATCAGGTGGGAGCAATTCGCTCAGTTTGTTTTGCAGCACATTGGTGAAAATTGCGCCGAAGGCCGCCACGCCAATCGAGCCACCAATCTGGCGGAACAGCGTGGTGCTGGAGGTCGCAACACCAATCATTTTTTGCTCCACGCTATTTTGCACCGCCAGCACCAACACCTGCATCACCATGCCCAAACCAAAGCCCAACAACGCGATGTAGAGATAGAGCGTGTGAATAGGTGAGTCGATTTTAAGCGTGCCGAGCAATAACATGGCGATAAACGTCAGCAAGGTGCCAACGATCGGGAAGATGCGATAGCGCCCTATTTTGCTGATGATGCGGCCACTGATAATTGAGGTCAGCATCAGCCCACCCATCAGCGGCAGTAACTGAATCCCGGCTTCGGTCGGCGTGGACGATTTCACCACCTGCAAGTAAAGCGGCAAGAAAGTCATCGAACCAAACAGCGACATGCCGATAATAAAACCAATCAGGCAACTCAATAAGAAAGTGCGGTCACGGAACAGGCCGAGGGGAATGATCGGCTCAAATGCCCGCCGCTCCTCATAAATAAAGCCGCCGAGCGTCACCACAAAAAAGGCAAAAATGCACCACAGTTGCAGGTCAGACCACGCCATTACGGTGCCGCCCTGGCTGGTGAACAGGATTAAACAGGTCAGCGAGGCGGCGAGATAACCCGCGCCAAGAAAATCGATTTGGTGGCGAATACGCGCGGTTTGCGGTTTGAGCACCGCGCCAATCACCAGCAGCGCGAAGACACCTAGCGGCAGGTTGATGTAGAAAATCCAGCGCCAGGAGAAATGCTCAACCAGGAACCCGCCAATCAGCGGGCCAATTACGGTGGCAAGGCCAAACACCCCGCCAAACAAGCCCTGATATTTGCCGCGATCCGCAGGCGGGATAACATCGCCCACCGCCGCCATAGTGACCACCATCAGCCCGCCGCCACCCAACCCTTGCAAGGCACGCATCAGAATTAACTGCGTCATATTTTGCGCCAGCCCGCATAACGCGGAGCCAAGCAAGAAAATCACGATAGCCGTTTGCAGCACGATCTTGCGCCCCAGCAGATCGCCAAATTTACCGTATAGCGGCACCACAATAGTGGAAGAAAGCAGATAAGCGGTGACCACCCAGGAGAGTTTTTCCAGCCCACCCAGCTCACTGACAATGGTCGGCAAGGCGGTGGAAACGATGGTCTGATCTAGTGCGGCGAGCAGCATGACCAGCATCAGCGCACAGAACAATAAACGAATTGAAGTTGCCTGCTGATGCGTTTCTGCCTGAGGTGTTTCGGTGACTGTCATGTTACCTGTCAGCTTGGGATTAATTAATTTGGTAATTAATGTAGGGTGAATAGTTTCACCCGGTCAATGGATGGCGCACGAAACGCCCCTAAAAACGGCTGTGATAAATCCGAAATCACACCATTGCCCGCCTTGTAGTATCGGGTCACTGGAGATTCACCGGCCATTTAGCAATTTGTGATCTGGAAATAAATACATTTTCCGCATCAATGATTAAGCTTTTTCCTAATTTACCCATACCAAAAATAATGGATTATGCCAGCGCCAGAAACGGCGTTTCCGCTGCGGCGGCTTCTTCTTAATTTTGGGTTAAACAGCAATGAAAAAAATAATGTTGATGATGGTTGTAGGTATGGCTGGAACATTGGTTGGCTGTAGTACTCCGGCGCAGCGCCAGGCAGAATGCCAGGCTCAGGGAGTCAGCAAAGATGCCTGTTATATGGCCGAGCAAAACAGACAAAACGTAGCCTTAAAGCAGGCGATGGAAAATGCCCACGACGCGGTGAAATAACCCAACGGCTTCGTCATTAATCCAGGCTCGCAAGGGCCTGTTCCTGCTTTCCCCTTCCAAAATACATCCCACATAATTCATTGAATTATGGCGACTTTGTCACAGTCGATTCGCACGAAATGTAAAGTTTAAAAAATGATGCTTTTCTCAGTTTGCTGGCTCTTGTATTCACTCTGAAAGGGAGAGTACATTAGCGCCGGCGAATCGATTCATTAGCCAAAAAAATACAATATGCAGCGGCCATATGGTGAAGTTAATCCCAAAAGTCATGAATGGCGGTTTCATCTTTCTATACTGAATTTTTTAGCAAAATTGCGCGGCAGCACGCGCGGAGCAATGTAACGTGAAATATTTCATGATGGGCTTGTCGTTTATTTTGTTGGTTTGGGTCGGTACGTTTGTGATGATGGTCGAGTGATGAAAAACAGGAGCCATTGGCTCCTGTTTTTCATCACTCGACCATTAAACGTTAACCCAATACCCCATCGGCACGGAACATCGCTTTGATGCCACGTACCGCCTGGCGAATACGGTCACGGTTTTCAATCAGCGCAAAGCGCACATGCGTGTCACCGTAATCCCCAAAACCCACGCCTGGCGAAACGCAGACTTTCGCATCCTGAAGCAGTTTTTTGGCAAATTCCAGCGACCCCATTTGTGCATAGTGCTCAGGGATTTTCGCCCACACATACATCGACGCTTTCGGGCATTCCACCATCCAGCCCGCTTCGTGCAAGCCTTTCACTAACACATCACGCCGGCGTTTGTACTGCTCGGCGATATCGCGCACGCATTGTTGATCACCTTCTAGTGCCGCAATGGCCGCGACTTGTAGCGGCGTAAATGTGCCGTAGTCGTGGTAACTTTTGATTCTCGCCAGTGCGTTCACCAGCTCTTTATTACCCACCATAAACCCGATGCGCCATCCCGCCATGTTGTAGCTTTTTGACAGGGTAAAGAATTCAACCGCGACATCGCGAGCGCCAGGGACTTCCATAATTGACGGGGCTTTCCAGCCGTCATAAACGATATCGGCGTAGGCCAAATCATGCACCACCAGCACGTCGTAACGTTTTGCCAGTGCCACTACTCGTTCAAAAAACTCCAGTTCCACGCACTGCGCGGTTGGGTTCGATGGGAAGCCGAGGATCATCATTTTCGGTTTCGGGTAGCTTTCGCGAATCGCACGTTCCAGCTCGGCGAAGAAATCGACGCCTTCCACCAGCGGCACCGAGCGCACTTGCGCTCCGGCAATGACCGCGCCGTAAATATGAATCGGGTAACTTGGGTTCGGCACCAGCACCGTGTCGCCGTGGTCGAGGGTTGCCAGCATCAGGTGCGCCAGGCCTTCCTTCGAGCCAATGGTGACAATGGCTTCGCTTTCCGGATCAATCTCGACGTCGTAACGATCTTTATACCAGCGCGAAATAGCGCGACGTAAACGCGGAATACCTCGGGAGGTGGAGTAACCGTGGGTATCTTCACGCTGCGCAACGGTGCAGAGTTTTTCAACGATGTGCGGCGGAGTTGGGCCATCAGGGTTGCCCATGCTGAAATCGATTATATCTTCGCCACGGCGACGCGCCGCCATTTTCAGCTCAGCGGTGATATTAAATACATACGGCGGGAGGCGATCGATACGCGAAAAACGACGTTTTGGACTGGAGTCAGCCATAAATTCCTCAGATTAACGTTAGCGCCCGGACCGTCCGAGCGACGCTGCCACGCGATGTGGCTTGTTTAGAAAATAGCCTGAATAAAAATCATCTGTCGAGAGGGAAAGAGAAATATTTTTATCCCACCAAAAAGAGGATGCTTCATTCGAAGCTTATCCCTATTTTATTTGATGCAAGTGGATTACATTAACCATGTCGCAACAATCCAATAACCTTCTTTAAAAGACGTGGAGTATCACCATGACCCTACAGATTGATGACTTACCGCGTGCAATCCGTGAGATAAAACAAAAACTTCGCCACGAACTGCCAAATTACCAAACCGCTTTTGAGCAACTCGAAGGTGATATGAAGCGCCAGATCGACGAGATCCGCGCTGAACTGGCGCGTGGGGAAAACCCAGTGCCACAAATTAATGCTGACGATATCGTGAATCATCGCGTTAGCGAGCAGCAAAAAGCACTTATTCGCCAGCGGGGTTGTTGCACCGTGAAAGGGGTATTCCCGCAATCTCAGGCGCAAGCCTGGAATGAGGAAGTCGGGAATTATCTGGAGCGCAATAACTTTGTCGAGAAACTGAAGAACGCTGCAGAAGATAACTATTTCGGCACACTTGCCGCCAGTAAGCCGCAAATTTACGGCATCTACTGGTCGAAGCCGCAGGTTGAAGCGCGCCAACATGCCCGCATGAAAGCGGTGCAGGTGTTTCTGAATAATTTATGGGAAACCGAAAGCAACGGTAAGCAGCATTTCGACCCGGACCGTGTGGTGAGCTATGCCGACCGTACCCGCCGCCGCCCGCCGCGTTCCAACTCTTTGGGCCTGTCTCCACATGTGGATGGCGGTTCAGTTGAACGCTGGCTGGATGAGAATTTCCGCCATGTTTATCGCCATGTGTTTTCTGGTGAATGGCAGAAATACAGCCCGTTTGCTGCTGAAGGGCGTACCGAAGTGCGTGAATTCCCATCGCCAGCGGTGTGTTCGATGTTCCGTACTTTCCAGGGCTGGACGGCGCTTAGCCCGCAGCGTAAACATGGCGGCACACTAACCTTGCTGCCGGTAGCGAATGCGATGGCCTACATTTTACTGCGCGCTTTGCAGGATGATGTGCCGGAAGAATCGCTGTGCGAAGCGAAGCCTGGCCGCGCACTTTCTATTAACGAGCAGTGGCATCCCCTTTTATTAACAGGGATTTCCTCAATTCCGGATATGGAAGCGGGCGATACGGTTTTCTGGCACTGCGATGTGATCCATGCTGTTGAAAATGAACATCTTGGTGAATTTGATAGCAACGTGATGTATATCGCCGCCGCACCATGGTGTGAGAAGAACGCCGCTTACCTTGAGCGCCAGTGGTCATCCTTTGTTGAAGGTAAATCGCCACCTGATTTTGCCGCCGATGATTTCGAGGTTGATTTCACCGGACGTGCGATGCCAGCGGATATGACAGCCGCCGGGCGCGAGCAGTTAGGTGGGAAGTAATCCCCTCACCCTACCCCCAGGGAGGTGTCTCTTAGTCACAACTTTGAGGGGCGCTTTCTGCCGAGCCGGAGAAGGTTCCGTTCACCAGGCGATAGCGTGTTTATGTCGCGACTGAACCGGTGAACGTCTTAGGGTGACCACCGTCGTCACCCTAAGAACCCTGACTCCCGGCAAATAAATCGCCGCAAGCGGTAAACCTCCATTTTGCCTCCGTGTCAGGGTCGGTTGCGATTCGTT
>NZ_JAHWLU010000079.1:0-22800 GCF_022134725.1 Buttiauxella sp. S19-1 | reverse complement strand
AATACGCTGATAAAATGCAGCAAGACTAGTGGCGAGTGTCGTTGTGGTATCGCCATGTACCAGAACCACATCCGGCTTAAATGACTCAAGAATCGGCTTTAGTCCCTCGAGGATGCGGCAGGTGATTTCCGTCAACCCTTGCCCCGGTTTCATGATGTTTAAATCATAATCCGGCTCGATAGAAAATAGATTCAGCACTTGATCCAGCATCTCGCGATGCTGTGCTGTCACGCAGACTTTTGCGTCAAAAAACGGGTCTTTTGCCAACGCATCAACCAGTGGAGCCATTTTAATGGCTTCTGGGCGCGTGCCAAAAACAGTTAACACTTTCACAGCGATTCTCTTTAATTAAAAAAGGTGAAAGCCGTCCATCGAGCTTTCACCGGGTAAGGGCGTTATAACAATTTTGGACGGCGGGCTAATGCCACACCAGCACCAATCAGGGCCCCAACCATACCCCACATAATCAGCAAGAATGCCCGGCGCGGACTATCACGCTTCACAGGTTCCTCAGGGGTACGTAAATAGCGGTAGGTTTGGAAGCGAGCGTCGAGCGTCGGCCCAACATTCAGCGTCGACAGCATGGCTCGATTCTGGTCATAGTCGATGTCATAGTCTGGACCTACCGCTTGCAAGCTTTCAAGGCGTGCTTGCAACATAGGACGTCCTAACATGAACATTTCAGAATCTGGTAACTCGTCGGCAGGAATTTCTGTTTCACTTTTAGAAATATTTTGCTGCTGTGCTATTTTCAGCGCTTGCTCGACACTGTGCACTTTGCGGTCAAAAATTGCCTTCGCTACTGCTTCCTGGCGTTTAACTTGCGCTTTCATCTGAACAGTACGAGCAGCCCAGGCCCCCGTCAGTTCTTCATTGAGATGGCTTGCCGCACGCTGGCTGGCAAAAGCGACATATTGGCGCAGCAAGTTGTTAGCATCAGCGGCAGTTTCAGCAATTAGCTTTACGCTATCGCTAGTGTTACGGGTGGCATCACCAGCAGTAAATTGAATGTTATCAATGACTTCATCCAATAGCGCGGCATCCACTTTACTGTTGCCAACCTGACGTTGTTTGTAATAGTCAGTCTGCAGCCAAAAATCACGACGGGTGTCGTAAGCAGACAGCTGCATGATGAATTCTTTGTAAGCTTCATCCATCACCGACGGCTGATCGACCGGCAACATGTTAGATCTGAGGTCAAGATTGCGCAGGAATTGCTGCTGAGAATAAAAACCACCCAGCATATTCACGGTTGGACGATCGGTTATCGCGTTAGCACTCCACTCCTGCTTGGCAAAGAAAGTATAGATCAGCGCTACGGCAGCAAACAAAGCTGCCACGCCAATAATCCACAGCTTCCCTTGCCAAAGTGTCCGGAATAAACCACGAATGTCCAACTCGTTGTCTACCATTCCCGGGTTATTTCCTGGCACGTTTTGTTTCATCACTTCCCCAATTACATTCAGAATTAAGAAATGCTACTGCTGTTTCTACGTTGCCGACGCTTATGGCGTCTTATAAAACGAGCCACTTTCCAGGCGCGTTTGATGCAATAATCATATAGGACAAATGCAAGCAAGAATAATGCCAACATTACCCACTCGGGTACAATTGAAAGATATTCTGCAATGACTCCGACACTTGCTAACAATGCCGCAGCGAGGGTAATCAATGCAAATGCCTGCCGCGAAGTAAAGCCAGCCCTCATAATAAGGTGATGAATGTGCTGTCTATCGGCTGAGAATGGACTCAACCCTTTGCGAAGTCGACGATACATGATAGCAATCATATCCATCAATGGAATGGCGATAATCCACAAAGCAGTCACAGGGCTTATCGGATGAGAATTTCCTTGTGTGGTTTGCAACAACATCCAAATTAGAGTGAAGCCGATAAAGGTGCTTCCCGCATCACCCATAAAAACTTTATACCGGCGACCAAGTACACCAAGGTTCAGTAATATATAAGGAAGGATGGCCGCGATCATGGCGAAACACCACATCGCAAGACTAATTTGCCCATCAAAAAGGAGGATGATGCCAAGTGCAGCAAACGATACGCTTGATAGCCCACCTAAAAGGCCATCAATACCGTCAACCATATTAAATGCATTGATAGCAGCCCATACTGCAAACAACGTGACGATATAACCAAAGGGACCGAGCAGGAATTCCCAGGAACCCAAAATATAGCCAAAATTAGCAATGTAGAGCCCTGCATAAGCCATCATGACTATTGCGACAGACGCCTGCGTGAGAGCGCGGAATTTCACACTAATGTCGAATCGATCGTCAAGAGCCCCAACAAATACTAAAACGCCAGCACAGCCTAAATAAAGACGGGCATGCGGAACATAGTAGTTGGAAGACAACCAAGAAACTAAAAACGCAAAACAGATGCCAGCATAAACAGAAATCCCCCCCACTAACGGGATCAACCCCTGATGCCGCTTGCGGTAATTCGGTCGATCCACCAGGCCAATTCTCTTCGCCGCTTTACGGGCGAAAAATAAAAAGACCAGAGTGAAAATAAAGACAAGGATGAGGTCTGTACTCAGACTGAGTAAGTTCACAATAAACGGCTCTCTGCAAAATCATGCAAACTATTAAAGCAAAAAACATACCAAAAATCATAATGACCGATTGTTTTTATGACATTTTTGAACAATCAATGTATTGACGTCGGCCACAAGCAACTAAGGTTACAAAAATATACAACCTTCATCTGATTGCAATGAATTTTATACCAGAAAAGAAAAACGCCACGACTAAGCGTGGCGTTCCCCGAGTTTTTATGGCTTACGAGCGTTTCATCATATCGAAGAAGTCTTCGTTGGTTTTCGTCATCGCCAGCTTGTTGATGAGGAATTCCATGGCATCAATCTCACCCATTGGGTGGATGATTTTACGCAGGATCCACATTTTCTGCAGTTCTTCCTGGGTAGTCAGCAATTCTTCTTTACGGGTACCAGAACGATTATAGTCGATGGCAGGGAACACACGCTTCTCAGCGATTTTACGCGCCAGATGCAGTTCCATGTTGCCGGTACCTTTAAATTCTTCGTAGATAACTTCATCCATTTTAGAACCGGTATCAACCAAAGCCGTTGCGATGATAGTCAGGCTACCACCCTCTTCCACGTTACGTGCAGCACCGAAGAAGCGTTTTGGACGATGCAGGGCGTTAGCGTCCACACCACCGGTTAACACTTTGCCTGATGCCGGTACCACGGTGTTGTAGGCACGAGCCAGACGGGTGATGGAGTCGAGAAGAATAATTACGTCCTTCTTGTGCTCAACCAGACGTTTTGCTTTCTCGATGACCATTTCGGCAACCTGAACGTGGCGCGAGGCTGGCTCATCAAAGGTAGAAGCAATAACTTCACCTTTAACCAGACGCTGCATCTCGGTCACTTCTTCCGGACGCTCGTCAATCAGCAGAACCATCAGTACACAATCAGGATGGTTATACGCAATGCTGGTAGCGATGTTTTGCAGCAGCATGGTTTTACCGGCTTTCGGCGGTGCCACAATCAGGCCACGCTGGCCGCGACCGATTGGCGATGCCAGATCCAGTACGCGTGCGGTTAAGTCTTCGGTAGAACCGTTACCACGTTCCATGCGTAAACGAGAGTTCGCATGCAGCGGGGTTAAGTTTTCGAACAGGATTTTGCTACGCGCATTTTCCGGTTTGTCATAGTTGACTTCGTTTACTTTCAGCAGTGCAAAGTAACGCTCACCTTCTTTCGGCGGGCGAATCTTACCGGAGATGGTATCCCCTGTGCGGAGGTTGAAACGGCGGATTTGGCTGGGAGAAACGTAGATGTCATCAGGACCGGCGAGGTAGGAGCTGTCTGCAGAGCGGAGGAAACCAAATCCGTCCTGCAATATCTCCAGCACACCGTCACCAAAGATATCTTCACCACTCTTAGCATGTTGCTTCAGGATGGAGAAAATAATGTCCTGCTTGCGCATACGGGCTTGGTTTTCCAGCCCCATATTTTCGCCGAGAGTAATCAGCTCAGAAACCGGCGTATTCTTTAATTCGGTAAGATTCATAATGGTGGGTTCTTAAACTCGGGGTAAATCTCGAACATGATCGTGAATGGTATGGCAGGATCATCCATGCCTGTTTAATGGCCACCACCACATGTCTTATCGCTGTCTGGTCATAGGAAAAACGCAGAACTGAAACGACACGACGGAATGGGTGATATGCCCGAAATCGATTTTGCGACCATATGTTCACTGTAAAACAGCGTCTTAGTGAAAGTTAACTGGAAGCATTGGGTAATACAAAGATTCAAACTACAAGACAAGTTCAAAATGCAGTAAAAGTAACTTAGCATGACTGACGCCGGGCGTCCAGCAGCTCACAAAAAATTGCGAACCCGCACGCACCGGCTGAGATTCCATTATGCCAGATTAGCGTCGAGGAACTCTTTTAACTGGCCTTTAGACAGCGCACCAACTTTGGTCGCAGCCACTTCACCATTCTTGAACAGCAACAGAGTTGGGATACCACGGATACCGTATTTCGGTGCGGTGCCCGGGTTCTGATCGATGTTCAGTTTAGCAACGGTCAGATTGCCCTGATATTCATCAGCGATTTCATCAAGAATCGGGGCGATCATCTTGCATGGACCACACCACTCTGCCCAGAAATCAACCAGGATCAACCCATCAGCTTTTAGCACGTCCGTGTCGAAACTGTCGTCAGTCAGGTGAATAATTTTATCGCTCATGTTCTACTCCGCAGGATTATGTCTACCTTGTTGGTGTAGCCTCAACCAACTTGGGGTGACTTTATTTCACCCCGTTTATTTCAACGGATGTGCTTTCGTAAAGCAATAGTAAACTGATATTCTACCACACTATGAGCAAAACACATTTGACCGAACAGAAGTTTTCCGACTTCGCCCTGCACCCTAAGGTGATTGAAGCCCTTGAAAATAAAGGGTTCCATAACTGCACCCCAATTCAGGCACTGGCACTACCGCTGACACTAGCGAATCGTGACGTTGCAGGGCAGGCGCAAACCGGTACTGGCAAAACGATGGCGTTTTTAACGTCAACGTTCCATTATTTACTCTCTCACCCGGTTCCAGAGAATCGCCAGGTGAACCAGCCGCGTGCTTTAATCATGGCACCGACTCGTGAACTGGCAGTACAAATTCACTCTGACGCAGAGCCACTTGCACAATCGACCGGCCTGAAACTCGGCCTGGCTTATGGTGGCGACGGCTACGACAAACAGCTTAAAGTGCTGGAAAGCGGTGTTGATATTCTTATCGGTACCACTGGCCGTTTGATTGATTACGCCAAACAAAACCACATCAACTTAGGTGCAATTCAGGTTGTGGTGCTTGATGAAGCTGACCGTATGTACGATCTCGGCTTTATTAAAGATATTCGTTGGTTGTTCCGCCGCATGCCTCCTGTTACCCAACGCCTGAACATGCTGTTCTCTGCCACCTTATCTTACCGTGTGCGTGAACTGGCGTTCGAACAGATGAACAACGCGGAATACGTGGAAGTTGAACCGGAACAAAAAACCGGTCACCGCATCCAGGAAGAGCTGTTCTACCCTTCTAACGAAGAGAAAATGCGCCTGTTGCAGACGCTAATCGAAGAAGAGTGGCCAGACCGCGCCATTATCTTTGCTAACACCAAACACCGTTGTGAAGATATCTGGGGTCATCTGGCTGCTGATGGGCATCGTGTTGGTCTGTTAACCGGCGATGTGGCTCAGAAAAAACGTCTGCGCATTCTTGATGAATTCACTCGTGGCGATCTCGACATCTTAGTTGCAACCGATGTTGCCGCTCGTGGTTTACACATCCCGCTTGTCACTCATGTTTTCAACTACGATTTACCGGATGACTGCGAAGACTACGTTCACCGTATTGGCCGTACCGGTCGTGCTGGCGAAAGTGGCCATTCCATCAGCCTTGCTTGTGAAGACTATGCGTTAAACCTGTCTGCCATTGAAACCTATATCGGTCACTCAATCCCGGTCAGCAAGTACAAAACTGAAGCACTGTTAAGCGAACTTCCTCCACCGAAGCGTCTGACACGTTCCCGTCCGGGTAACGGTCCTCGCCGTAATGGTGGCGCCTCCCGTGGTAATCGTCGTCGCACAGGTTAAAAATTTATGCTCAGCTCCACCTCGCTGTATGCAGCAATTGATTTAGGCTCAAATAGCTTTCATATGTTGGTTGTACGTGAGGTGGCAGGGAGCATACAAACCCTTGCCAGGATTAAACGGAAAGTACGCCTTGCTGCTGGTTTAAGCAGCGACAATACGCTTTCACGCGAAGCGATGGAGCGCGGGTGGCAATGCCTGCGCTTATTTGCTGAACGTCTACAAGATATCCCTCAGTCACAAATTCGAGTTGTCGCCACCGCGACACTACGCCTGGCTACCAACGCCAATGAATTCATCCAGCAGGCTGAAAAAATCCTCGGTTGTCCGGTGCAAATCATCCGCGGCGAAGAAGAAGCACGCCTGATTTATCAGGGTGTTGCCCATACGACGGGCGGTGCCGATCAGCGCTTAGTGGTTGATATCGGCGGTGCCAGCACGGAACTGGTGACAGGCTCGGGGGCGCAAACAACCGCACTCTTTAGCTTATCAATGGGTTGCGTGACCTGGCTTGAACGCTTTTTTAGCGATCGAAATCTGGCAAAAGAAAACTTTGATGCTGCCGAAACCGCTGCAAAAGAGGTTCTCAGGCCGATTTGCGATCGGTTAAAACATCATGGCTGGAAAGTCTGCGTTGGCGCTTCAGGCACCGTACAAGCCTTGCAAGAAATCATGATGGCGCAGGGAATGGACGAACGAATTACGCTTGCAAAGCTTCAGCAGTTAAAGCAGAGAGCCATTCAATGTGGCCGACTCGAAGAGCTGGAAATTGAAGGGCTTACGCTAGAAAGAGCCCTGGTGTTTCCAAGCGGTCTCGCCATTTTAATCGCGATATTCGAAGAGTTATCGATCAATTGTATGACGCTGGCTGGCGGTGCGCTGCGTGAAGGTCTGGTGTACGGAATGCTTCATTTGTCCGTTAACCAGGAAATCCGCAGCCGTACCATACGCAATATTCAGCGTCGTTTTATGGTTGATACCGGGCAAGCAGAACGCGTGCAGCAACTGGCACAGGCACTAGCCAACCAGGTAACGGATTCGTGGAATCTGACGCCACTGAGTGTAGAAATGCTCGACAGCGCGGCCCTGCTGCATGAAATTGGCCTGAGCGTCGACTTTAAGCAAGCGCCTCAACACGCCGCCTATCTGGTGAAAAATCTCGATCTTCCGGGTTATACACCAGCCCAGAAAAAACTGCTGGCGACACTGATGTTGAACCAGACAAACCCCGTTGATCTCTCGTCTCTCCACCAGCAAAATGCCGTACCACCGCGTATTGCAGAATATCTTTGCCGCCTGTTACGCCTGGCTATTATTTTCGCCAGTCGCCGTCGCGATGACATTCTGCCGGATATTACGCTGAAGGTGGAAGGCGAAACTTTAATTCTTGAGCTTCCCGAAAAGTGGCTGGAATGCCACCCACTCGGAGCTGAATTACTCGAACAAGAAAGCCTGTGGCAAAGCTATGTCCACTGGTCGCTGACTATCAAATAACTCAGCTTTTACGTGCTTTTGCCAGCATTTCACGAATGTTGGCTACATTATTCTGGCCTTTGTGCATCCGTTCTTCAGCTGATACCACTTTACGTTCCGTTTCCCACAGCAAATCATCTTGTGGTAATTCCAGCAAGAAACGGCTGGGTTCAGGGCGAATCAGCTCACCATACTGACGGCGTTCTTTGCAGAGCGTAAAAGTCAGTTCTTTTTGCGCACGAGTAATTCCCACATATGCCAGACGGCGCTCTTCTTCAATGTTATCTTCATCGATACTACTCTGATGCGGCAGCAACCCTTCTTCCATCCCGACTAAAAAGACATACGGGAATTCGAGACCTTTTGAAGCATGAAGCGTCATGAGCTGAACCTGATCGGCTTCTTCATCGCTCTCCCCGCGCTCCATCATATCGCGCAGCGTAAAGCGAGTGACCACCTGAGTTAACGTCATTGGATCATCGATTTCCGACCCCTCAAGCATTTCCGTCATCCAGCTAAACAATGTATTGACGTTTTTCATGCGCATTTCGGCGGCTTTCTGGCTGGGTGAGGTTTCATATAGCCAGCTTTCATAATCAATGCCGTGAATCAAATCGCGCACGGCAGCAATGGGGTCGCGTTCTGACAAAGTCGCCACATCGCGTAACCACTGAGTGAAACGCTGTAACGACTCCAGACCACGCCCACTCAGCGTCTGGCTCAACCCCATGTCGAAGCTGGCGCTAAACAATCCTTTATTGCGCTGCATCGCCCAGGCACCCAGCTTTTGCAGAGTCGCCGGGCCTATTTCACGCTTCGGTGTATTCACTATCCGCATGAATGCACTGTCGTCATCGGGGTTGGTCAGTACACGCAGATAAGCCAGAAGGTCTTTGATTTCCGGTCGCGAGAAGAACGAGGTGCCACCTGAGATGCGATACGGGATGCGGTTCTGCATCAGCATCTTCTCAAACACGCGCGACTGGAAATTTCCGCGATAGAGGATGGCGTAATCTTTGTAATTAGTCTTATTTATGAAGTGATGGGCAATAAGCTCGCCAGTAACGCGTTCAGCCTCATGATCTTCACTGTTTGCCGTCACTACTTTTAATTCGGTGCCATAACCCAGTTCAGAGAAGAGACGTTTTTCAAACACATGTGGATTATTGGCAATCAGAATGTTTGCCGCTTTCAGAATACGCCCGGAAGAACGGTAATTCTGTTCAAGCTTAATCACCTGAAGTGCCGGGAAATCCTGACTTAGCAAGACGAGGTTTTGCGGCCTTGCGCCGCGCCAGGAGTAAATCGACTGGTCGTCATCACCCACCACGGTAAATCTTGCTCGCGCCCCTACCAGCAACTTCACCAGTTCATACTGGCTGGTGTTGGTATCCTGATACTCATCCACCAGCAAATAGCGGATGCGGTTTTGCCAACGCTCACGAACTTCTTCATTGCTCTGTAAAAGCAGTGTTGGAAGCAAAATCAGATCATCAAAATCCAGAACATTGCAGGATTTCAGATGTGTATCGTACAAGCCATAGCAGTGAGCAAAGATTCGGTCACGCTCCCCTTTGGCCTGCGCAGCCGCCTGCGAAGGCGTCATCAGATCGTTTTTCCAGTTTGAGATCGTCGAGATCAACTGCTGCAATAAAGTCTTATCGTCCTCGAGCAAACCTTCGGTTAGCTCTTTGAGCAACGCCGTCTGATCGGTGTCATCAAATAGTGAGAAGTTAGCCTTCATCCCCAGCGCTGCGTACTCGCGTTTAATAATCTCAAGACCTAAGGTATGGAAAGTGGAGATCAGCAAACCACGTGCTTCTTTGCGCCCTAACGTTTGCGCCACACGCTCTTTCATCTCGCGGGCCGCTTTGTTAGTAAACGTGACCGCTGCGATGTGACGTGCCTGATAGCCACATTCGCGAATCAAATGCGCCATTTTATTGGTAATCACACGTGTTTTGCCCGAGCCTGCGCCCGCCAGGACCAGGCAGGGTCCGGTGACAAATTCGACGGCTTGTTGTTGGCCAGGGTTTAAACGCATAAGGTCACCCAGTGAAGTCAGGAAGGTACGAAGGGGAAAAAGAGCGTGGTAGTATAGCGAGCCTAATCCATGCGACTCAAGGCACTATCATGGCAAAAACCGCAGCAGCATTGCATATCCTTGTTAAGGAAGAAAAACTGGCCCAGGAAATTCTGGCGCAGCTTCAGAATGGCGGCGACTTCGAAAAACTGGCTAAAAAGCATTCCACCTGCCCGTCAGGCAAAAAAGGCGGTCACTTAGGTGAATTCCGTCAGGGCCAGATGGTTCCTGCGTTCGATAAAGTGGTGTTTTCCTGCCCGCTGCTCGAACCATACGGCCCGCTGCACACGCAGTTTGGTTACCACATCATCAAAGTGTTGTATCGTAATTAACAGCAAGCCCGGTAGCGTAAAGCTTACCGGGCTTGTATCAATTGAATACCCCTATGGATTTCGATTTGCAGCAAGGCGGCAAGTGAATACAGCCCCAGGAACATAGACAATTATGTGACTGGGGTGTACGAACGCTGCCAACACAGCGGCGAATCGAAAGACGACGGGGTATTAACCCGCTACAGCAATACGCTTCATATCTTTCATATAGCCGCGCAGTTTCTTGCCAACGGTTTCGATTTCGTGGTTACGAATCGCTTCGTTAACGTCACGCAGTTGCGCGTTATCAACCGCACCCGCCGGGATTTCTTTGCCCAAATCACCCGCTTGCAGAGTTGTCATGAATTCTTTCAGCAATGGAACCGCAGCGTAAGAGAACAGGTAGTTGCCGTATTCAGCCGTGTCAGAGATAACCACGTTCATTTCGTACAAACGCTTACGAGCGATGGTATTCGCAATCAGCGGCAGTTCGTGCAGTGATTCGTAGTAAGCAGACTCTTCGATAATGCCCGCATCAACCATGGTTTCGAACGCCAGCTCAACGCCCGCTTTCACCATTGCGATCATCAGAACACCTTTATCGAAGTATTCCTGCTCAGAGATTTTACCGTCAAACTGTGCAGCGGTTTCGAACGCAGTTTTGCCGGTTTCTTCACGCCAGGTCAGCAGATTTTTATCGTCATTTGCCCAGTCAGCCATCATGCCGGAAGAGAATTCGCCGGAGATGATGTCGTCCATGTGTTTCTGGAACAATGGAGCCATGATGGTTTTCAGTTGTTCAGACAGCGCATAAGCACGGACTTTCGCCGGGTTAGACAAGCGGTCCATCATCAGCGTAATGCCACCTTGTTTCAGCGCTTCGGTGATGGTTTCCCAGCCGAACTGAATCAGTTTTTCTGCGTATGCCGGGTCAGTGCCTTCTTCCACCAGCTTGTCGAAGCACAGCAGGGAACCGGCCTGCAGCATGCCGCACAGAATAGTTTGCTCACCCATCAGGTCAGATTTCACTTCTGCGACGAAGGAAGATTCCAGAACGCCTGCACGGTGACCGCCGGTTGCAGCAGCCCAGGCTTTAGCAATTGCCATGCCTTCGCCTTTCGGATCGTTTTCCGGGTGAACCGCAATCAGAGTCGGTACGCCGAAACCACGTTTGTATTCTTCACGAACTTCAGTGCCCGGGCATTTTGGCGCAACCATCACCACGGTGATGTCTTTACGGATTTGCTCGCCCACTTCAACCACGTTGAAACCGTGGGAATAACCCAGCGCAGCACCATCTTTCATCATTGGCTGAACTGCCTTAACAACCGCAGAGTGCTGTTTGTCTGGCGTCAGGTTAACGACCAGGTCGGCTTGCGGGATCAGTTCTTCGTAAGTGCCAACTTTAAAACCGTTTTCGGTCGCTTTACGCCATGAAGCGCGTTTCTCAGCGATAGCTTCAGCACGCAGAGCATAAGCAACATCCAGACCGGAGTCGCGCATGTTCAGACCCTGGTTCAAGCCTTGTGCGCCACAACCGACGATGACGACTTTTTTGCCTTTGAGGTAGCTTGCTTCATCAGCGAATTCTGCACGCGCCATGAAACGACATTTACCCAGTTGCGCCAACTGCTGACGCAGGTTCAAAGTGTTGAAATAATTAGCCATCGTGGTGGTACTCCGTAGTCGTTGTGTTGTGCTTTTATAAGGTTCGCCAGCCGTGTCTTGCTTGCGATAATGAACTCACTATATGACAGGAAATGCGTTGCTTAAATTGATATATTAACAACGTGACGTTGCAATTTATGCAACGTAGAAACAAGGGCTGATGACCATGGATTTACGCGACCTGAAAATATTTATCCACCTTGCTGAAAGTCGCCATTTCGGCAGGAGCGCACGCGCGATGCACGTCAGCCCGTCGACGCTTTCGCGCCAGATCCAGCGCCTCGAAGAGGATTTAGGTCAACCCTTGTTTTTACGCGATAACCGCACCGTTACGCTGACCGAGGCCGGAGAGCAACTGAAACAGTTCGCCCAGCACACGCTGTTGCAGTATCAGCAAATGCGCCACACCATCGGGCAGGAAGGGCCGTCGCTCACCGGCGAGTTACATCTTTTTTGCTCCGTCACCGCCGCCTACAGTCATTTACCGCCAATTCTCGACAGATTCCGTGCTGAGCATCCCAACGTGGAGATCAAACTGACCACCGGCGATGCAGCCGATGCAGTAGAAAAAGTGGATTCTAACGAAGCCGATATCGCTATTGCGGGTAAACCGGAGACATTGCCGCCAGGCGTTGCCTTTTCGATTCTGGATAATTTATCTGTGGCGCTTATTGCGCCCGCGCTGCCGTGCCCGGTTCGAGCGCAGGTAAATCAACCGGATCCCGACTGGGCAAAAGTGCCATTTATTTTACCGGATCAAGGCCCGGTACGCCGCCGTATTGAGTTGTGGTTCCGCCGTCAGAAAATCAGCAACCCGTTTATTTACGCGACGGTGGCAGGGCATGAGGCAATGGTTTCAATGGTGGCGCTGGGTTGTGGCGTGGCGCTGATTCCTGAAATCGTGCTGGAAAACAGCCCGGAACCGGTACGAAACCGCGTGCAGGTGCTGGAACGAAACGATGAGACCACACCGTTTGAGTTGGGCGTTTGCGTACAAAAAAAGCGGCTCAATGAGCCGCTTGTGCATGCGTTCTGGAAATTACTGCCCGGAAGCCATTAACCTGCAAGGAAGAAACGGAACGCTGGGTTACTGGTTTCATCGTGGCAGTCGTAGCCCAGTTCATTGAGACGGGTTTCGAAATCTGGCTCATTGTCGCCCAGTTCGAACGCCGCCAGCACGCGGCCATAATCCGTGCCGTGGCTGCGGTAATGGAACAGGGAAATATTCCAGTGCGTGCCGAGCGTTTGCAGGAATTTCAGCAAAGCGCCTGGCGACTCAGGGAATTCGAAACTGTACAGACGCTCTCGCAGGGGTTTCGACGGACGCCCGCCCACCATGTAACGCACGTGCAGTTTCGCCATTTCGTCATCAGACAAATCGACAACGCCGTAACCACCTTCGTTAAGCAATTCGATGATTTCATGCCGCTCTTCGAGGCCACGCGTCAAACGAACGCCAACGAAAATGCAGGCTTCCGCCGAACTGGAATAGCGATAGTTAAACTCGGTAACTGAGCGCCCGCCCAGTACCTGGCAGAATTTCAGGAAGCTGCCTTTCTCTTCAGGAATGGTGACCGCCAACAGCGCTTCACGTTGTTCACCCAGCTCGCAACGCTCGGAAACGTAACGCAGGCCGTGGAAGTTAACGTTCGCACCGGATAATACGTGCGCGAGGCGTTCACCACGAATCTGGTGTTGCTGGATGTACTTTTTCATCCCCGCCAGAGCCAGAGCGCCGGACGGTTCAGCAACTGCACGAACATCTTCGAACAAGTCTTTCATCGCAGCGCAGATAGCATCGCTATCCACCGTGATGATGTCGTCGAGATATTCCTGACATAAACGGAACGTTTCATCGCCGATACGCTTAACCGCAACGCCTTCAGCAAACAATCCGACACGCGCCAAATCAACCGGCTTGCCCGCATCGAGTGCGGCTTTCAAACAGGCTGAATCTTCCGCTTCAACGGCAATCACTTTGATTTGTGGCATCAACTGTTTGATCAGCACTGCCACGCCAGCCGCCAGGCCACCGCCGCCAACCGGTACGAATATGCGGTCGATATGGGCGTCTTGTTGCAGGAGTTCGAGCGCCAGCGTGCCCTGCCCGGCGATGACTGCCGGGTGGTCAAACGGAGGAACGTAAGTGAAACCTTGTTGCTGCGAAAGCTCGATAGCACGCGCTTTCGCTTCATCAAAGTTTGCGCCATGCAAAAGCACTTCACCGCCAAACGCCCTGACGGCATCCACTTTGATATCTGCCGTAGTGACTGGCATGACAATCAAAGACTTGATGCCTAAACGCGTTGAGGAAAGCGCAACACCTTGAGCATGGTTACCAGCTGAAGCCGTAATCACGCCGCTGGCTTTTTGCTCACTGTTCAGCCCGGCAATCATTGCGTATGCGCCGCGCAGTTTGAAACTGTGCACGGGTTGCCGATCTTCACGTTTCACCAGAATGACGTTATCCAGCCGTGATGACAGTTTTTCCATCTTCTGCAATGGGGTAACTTGCGCGACTTCGTAAACCGGAGCGCGCAATACAGCTCGCAGATATTCCGCCCCGCAAGGGGCATCAGGTAGCGGTTGCGATTCGGCCATGATTAGCCTCCAAGCTTACTTTTATCGCGCACCGCGCCCTTATCGGCACTGGTGGCAAGCATTGCGTAAGCGCGCAGAGCAAAGGAAACCTGGCGTTCACGCGCACGTGGCGTCCAGGCTTTGTCACCGCGAGCTTCTTGCGCTTCACGACGAGCAGCCATTTCCTGATCGCTCAATTGCAGTTGGATACCACGATTCGGGATATCAATCGCAATCATGTCGCCATCTTCAATCAGCGCAATATTGCCGCCGCTTGCCGCTTCCGGAGAAACGTGGCCAATTGAAAGACCTGAAGTCCCGCCGGAGAAACGACCATCAGTCACCAGCGCACAGGCTTTGCCCAGACCCATCGACTTCAGGAAGGTTGTTGGGTAAAGCATTTCTTGCATGCCTGGCCCGCCTTTTGGCCCTTCGTAGCGAATAACAACCACGTCGCCTGCGACGACTTTGCCACCAAGAATTGCCTCTACCGCATCATCCTGGCTTTCATAGACTTTCGCTGGTCCTCGGAACACCAGGCTTTCATCGTCAACACCCGCTGTTTTCACGATACAGCCGTTTTCAGCGAAGTTACCGTACAGCACCGCCAAACCACCTTCCTGGCTGTAGGCATTTTCTTTGGAACGGATACAACCGTTTTGGCGGTCAACGTCCAGAGAATCCCAACGGCAGGATTGCGAGAAAGCTTTTGTGGTACGAATGCCCGCCGGACCTGCTGAGAACATGCTTTTCACGCTTTCGTCTTTGGTCAGCATGACATCGTACTGTTCCAGCGTTTGCGTCAGGGTTAGCCCCAGAACGTTTTTCACATTGCGATGCAGTAAGCCACCGCGATCCAGCTCGCCCAAAATACCGATTACGCCACCAGCACGGTGCACATCTTCCATATGGTATTTCTGGGTACTTGGTGCGACTTTACACAGCTGTGGCACTTTACGTGACAGCTGGTCGATATCGGTCATGGTGAAATCGAGTTCTGCTTCCTGAGCTGCTGCCAGTAAGTGCAGAACGGTATTCGTTGAGCCGCCCATTGCGACATCTAGCGTCATGGCGTTCTCAAACGCTTCTTTGCTGGCGATGCTACGTGGCAATGCACTTTCATCATCCTGCTCGTAATAACGTTTGGTCAGGGCGACGATGCGTTTACCAGCATTGAGGAACAACTCTTTACGATCGGAGTGCGTTGCCAGCAGAGAACCGTTACCCGGCTGAGACAGGCCCAGCGCTTCGGTCAGGCAGTTCATCGAGTTTGCCGTGAACATACCAGAACAGGAACCGCAAGTTGGGCAAGCAGAGCGTTCAACCTGCTCGCTTTGCTCGTCACTCACTTTCGGGTCAGCGCCCTGAATCATCGCATCAACCAGGTCGAGCTTGATGATTTGGTCAGACAGTTTGGTTTTCCCGGCTTCCATCGGGCCGCCGGAAACAAAAATAACCGGAATGTTCAGGCGCAAAGAGGCCATCAACATCCCTGGGGTGATTTTGTCGCAGTTGGAGATACAAACCATCGCGTCAGCGCAGTGCGCGTTCACCATGTATTCCACGGAGTCAGCGATAAGCTCGCGTGACGGCAGAGAATAAAGCATGCCGCCGTGGCCCATGGCGATACCGTCATCAACGGCAATGGTGTTGAACTCTTTAGCCACGCCACCGGAGGCTTCGATTTGTTCGGCGACTAATTTGCCCAAATCGCGCAGGTGAACGTGTCCCGGCACGAACTGAGTAAAGGAGTTCACTACCGCAATAATTGGCTTGCCGAAATCGTCATCGGTCATCCCGGTTGCGCGCCACAAAGCGCGGGCACCCGCCATATTACGGCCGTGGGTGGTGGTGGCTGAACGGTACTTAGGCATGCTTATTTACTCCAGTCTGTCTGTCGAGCGGACGGTAATCGCCATCCGCCTGGTTATATTTTTACTTAGGGTTGACCTGATCTAACCAGCCCCATTTATCTTCAGTTTCACCGGTGAACAGGCCAAAGAATGCCTGTTGAATGCGTTTGGTGACCGGGCCACAACGGCCTTCACCCACTTGAATGCGGTCGACACTTCGCACTGGAGTGATTTCTGCGGCAGTGCCCGACATGAACACTTCGTCTGCCAGATACAGGGATTCGCGAGACAGCACTTGCTCACGCACTTCGATACCCAGGTCTTTCGCCAGTGTAATGATGGCGTCACGGGTAATGCCTGGCAGCGCGGAAGAGGTAAATGGCGGGGTAAACAGGATGCCGTCTTTAACTTCAAAGAGGTTTTCACCCGCGCCTTCAGACAGGTAGCCGTTCACGTCCAGCGCGATGCCTTCCTGATAACCGTGACGACGTGCCTCACTGCCAACCAGCAAGGAAGAAAGGTAGTTACCGCCCGCTTTCGCCGCCGTTGGAATGGTATTTGGTGCCACACGGTTCCAGGAGGAAACCATCGCGTCGATCCCTTGTTCCAGCGCTTCTGCGCCGAGGTATGCACCCCATGGGAAGGCTGCGATGATCACATCAGTGGTATAGCCGTCTGGCGGGTTCACGCCCATACCGACATCACCAACAAACACTAAAGGGCGGATATACGCGCTGGTCAGGTTGTTTTTACGGATAACTGAACGGCAAGCTTCCATCAGCTCATCAACACTTTGTGATACAGGGAAACGATAGATTTTTGCTGAATCACGCAAACGCTGCATGTGTTCACGATGGCGGAACACCACTGGGCCAATGTGAGATTCATAGCAACGGATACCTTCAAATACCGATGTGCCGTAATGCAGTGCATGGGACATTACATGGACCTTTGCCTCGCCCCACGGCGTCATCTCACCATTGAACCAAATGTAATCAGCTTTCTTCGTTGTCATTGTTCTCTTCCTTCTGCGCTCAGGCGCGGATTTGTTGTGTTGTTTGTTGCTGGATTTCGACGCGACCAACGTCAACCAGTTTGCTTAATTGACTAAACAGTAATTCGACTGGGCGCAGGCTGGCAACGGTCAATTCAATATTAATGTCGTCGGTGTTCCCCACCGTGACCATGTTCATAGAACACACCTGAAAACCACGATGACGCACCACGCGTAACACGCGCTCCAGCGTTTCTGGACGAAAACGGGCCGTTACTGCGAGCTGATGTTGCATCATGATAATTTCTCCAGCATTTGTGAGTTACTGGCACCTGGTGGCACCAACGGCCAGACGTTTTCGTACTCATCAATTGAGACGTGAAGCATGTACGGGCCATCGCTGTTCAACATCGTTTCGATGGCAGCTTCTACCTGGTCTTTACGAGTGATGTGTTGGCCTGGGATACCAAAGGCGCTGGCCAGCATGAGGAAATCAGGGTTATCGGAGAGGTTGGTTTCGCTGTAACGTTCTGAGAAAAACATTTGCTGCCACTGGCGAACCATTCCTAAACGTTGGTTATCCAGCAAAACGATTTTCAACGGCAACTGTTTTCGTTTTACCGTGCCCAGTTCCTGAACGTTCATCATGAATGAGCCGTCACCCGAGATACAGATGACCGTATCATTCGGGCGGGCCACCTGCGCACCAACCGCTGCCGGCAAACCAAAACCCATCGTCCCCAAACCGCTAGACGTGATGAAGTTTTCAGGGCGAGTGAATGACATATGTTGAGCCGTCCACATTTGATGCTGGCCCACATCAGTGGTTACCACGCACTCCTGCGGCTTGCGATCGGAGATCTGTTTCAGCAATAACGGAGCAAAAATGGCCTCACCGGGGTGATCATATCGCCACGGGTTTTCAGCACGTAAGTTGGCCACTTCTTGCTGCCAGTCCGCGATATTCAGCGGCTGTTGCAGTGCCTGTAATAACTGGACTAAATCCCCCTGCAACCCAACGTGCGCCTGGCGCAATTTGCTTAACTCTGCCGGGTCGATATCCATGTGAATTACTTTCGCGTGCGGAGCAAAGGTATTCAGTTTGCCGGTAACACGGTCGTCAAAACGCGCGCCGACGGCAATCAGCAAGTCGCACTCTTGCACCGCAAGGTTCGCCGCTTTGGTGCCATGCATGCCTAACATGCCGGTGTAAAACGGATGGTCCGCCGGAACCGCACCCAGACCTTTCAGCGTGACGGTAGAAGGCATATTGGTAGCCGCAATAAATTCACGCAGCGCGGGAACGGCCTGTGCCATGCCGACCCCACCACCAACATACAACATCGGCTTGTGGGCATTCGCTATCATTTCACGAGCTTGTTGCAGTTCGGCATGCGGCATTTCGAAATCATCTTCAACAGTCGATAACCACGGCTCCAGATCACCTTGCGCTAACTGAATGTCCTTAGGGATATCCACCAACACAGGGCCTGGGCGACCGGAGTTTGCTATCTCGAAAGCTTCGGCAAGAACGCGAGGTAAATCGTCAAAAGATTCAACGAGGAAACTATGTTTGGTGCATGCGAGGGACAATCCTAAAACATCCACTTCCTGGAACGCATCAGTGCCGATGAACGGAGCGGCAACCTGGCCTGTGATCGCGACGACTGGAACGGAGTCTAACAGCGCATCGGCAAGGCCAGTTATCAGGTTGGTTGCGCCAGGCCCGGAAGTGGCGATGCAAACCCCTGTTTTTCCTGTAGAACGTGCGTAACCAATGGCTGCCATTGCTGCGCCTTGTTCATGGCGACAGAGTAAATGTTCGACCCCACCGTCATACAACGCATCGTAGACTGGCATTATTGCACCACCTGGATAGCCGAAAACTGTCTCTACCCCCTGCGCTCGCAACGCATGTACCACCCACTGCGCACCATTCATAGTTAGTTCCCCGTCTCATTATCGGAGAAACAGCATTTTATTCTGTAACGCATCATCTGTTTCTCTCCGAATTTCTTTGCCCAACAAAAAACCCCCGGACCTTTCGGTGCGGGGGTTCTTTTCGATTCAGGCTTGATTTTTAAGCCTTTCTTTCTCCAAGTGCAGCCCCGCACGGTGGGATAATAATCACCACCACGCTAATCACGACCAGGCTAATCACTTGTAGAAGGGCTTTCATGTTTGTTTATTCTGTCTACTTGTTCGAAGTAATGTCTACAGAGTTATCACAGGGTCTGGATGAAGCACAAGATTTTTTTATGAGACATATCGTGCTTTAAAAATCAGGATGAAGAAAAACTTTTTGTTTTCAGCGCATAACGGGATAGTGAAAATATTTCATCCAGAATAAATTCGTATCTCCTTTCGCGAAGTAACCATCAGAAATTAAATCTTTTGTGAGATACATCGCAGAATAATTTCCAAAAAAGAAATCCCAGCCGAAAGCCTGGAAGACATCCCGAAGAACCTCGTTTCAGCTCTTTAGACAAAATTCGCAAACTGACAGGATGAAGTTCACTTAGAGGAACTAACTATGTCATTGGCAGTTGTGAATACAAGAGCTGCTTTAGGTATCGCGGCGCCACAAGTAACCGTAGAGGTCCATATCAGCCAGGGATTGCCTGGCTTAACTCTGGTGGGTTTACCGGAAACTACGGTCCGTGAAGCGCGTGACCGGGTGCGGAGTGCCATCATCAATAGCGGCTATACCTTTCCGGCCCGTAAAATCACAATCAATCTTGCGCCAGCGGATCTTCCTAAAGATGGTGGCAGGTATGACTTACCTATCGCTCTGGCGCTGCTGGCAGCGTCTGAGCAACTCTCTATCGATAAGTTGGATCAATATGAGTTCGTAGGTGAGCTGGCGCTTACTGGTGCATTACGTGGCGTGCCAGGGGCTATTTCATCCGCAATGGAGGCTTTAAAATCAGGGAAGAAGATTATTGTTGCTGATGAAAATGCCGCAGAACTTAGTTTGATTGAGCAGCCCGGCTGCCTTATTGCAAAGCATCTCACTGAAGTTTGCGCATTTCTGGAAGGTAAAGGCGAACTCTCAGCACCAGATAAACTACAACAGCAGTACGTTGAATCCCAGCATGACCTCAATGAAATCTTTGGCCAAGCTCAAGGTAAGCGGGCGCTTGAGATCACCGCTGCTGGTGGACATAACCTACTGCTGATTGGGCCCCCTGGCACGGGTAAAACAATGCTGGTCAGCCGCCTGAATACCTTACTTCCACCATTAAGCGACAGTGAAGCCCTGGAGAGTGCAGCCATTATTAGCCTGGTCAATCCACATGCGTTACAGCAAAAGTGGCGCCAGCGTCCGTTCAGAGCGCCTCATCATAGTGCTTCATTGGCTGCGATGGTTGGTGGAGGCTCGATACCCAGACCCGGCGAGATTTCACTGGCACACAACGGTGTGCTGTTTCTCGATGAACTTCCGGAATTTGAACGACGTGTGCTCGATGCATTACGTGAGCCAATAGAATCAGGTGAGATTCACATCTCTCGCACTCGCGCCAAAATTAGTTATCCCGCCCATTTCCAACTACTGGCGGCCATGAATCCCAGCCCGACGGGTCATTATCAAGGCAAACATAATCGCTGCACACCCGAGCAAACGCTGCGCTACCTCAGCCGACTTTCAGGGCCATTTCTCGACCGCTTTGATTTATCAGTCGAGATCCCTCTCCCGCCACCCGGCATGTTAAGTAATCCTGCATTAAGCAGTGAAAGTAGTGCGGATGTAAGAGCTCGGGTCATTTCTACGCAGCAACGGCAATTTGATCGTCAGAAAAAGCTCAATGCAAGGCTCGATAACCATGAGATTCGTAAACATTGTGCCATTGAACATAATGATGCCGTATGGCTGGAAGAAACTCTGATTAAGCTGGGTTTGTCGGTACGTGCATGGCACCGCTTATTGAAGGTCGCTCGAACGATTGCTGATATTGAGGAGTGTGAACAAATAACGAGGGAACATATTTTGGAAGCCCTAAGCTATCGCGCAATTGACCGTTTACTGATTCACTTACAGAAGCTTATAGGATAAAAAAATGGGGCTTTAGCCCCATTTTTATTAGTCATCGCTGTCGGTGTAATCTTCGACCGCATCCGCCTGTGGCTTGCCACCAGAGAGAGTATGGAAACGCTTAGGACGCTTGATTCGCGTCATATACTTGCTCCACACACGCTCAGCTTCTGTCACTGGCTCACGTTCACCACGGCATACCGCAACAAATAGAACTTCTTCTTCAGTACCAGGTTCACGCTTGCCAAGATCCAGCTCATTGAACGCGTAACCATGACGTTCTAACAGCTGGGCTTCTTTGATGGTGAAATCACCATGGCGAGCGAACCCACGCGGATAATGTTTATTGTCGAAAAACCGATTAGTCGTCGTAAAGCTTTCCGCCATCCTGCACGCTCCTAATTCTCTTGGTCTAGCTATTTATGGCGCGGAGTATTAGTTACGCTTGACAGAGCGTCAAACAAAACATTTAAATCATAACGACAAATTTTTTTTGGGAGTGGGTCGTGGATACTGAATTACTAAAAACGTTCCTCGAAGTGAGCAGAACGCGGCATTTTGGGCGAGCAGCGGAAGCTCTTTATCTAACGCAATCAGCTGTCAGCTTTAGAATTCGCCAATTAGAGAATCAGCTTGGTGTAAATCTTTTTACTCGCCATCGTAATAATATTCGTCTTACCACGGCGGGTGAACGTTTGCTGCCTTATGCAGAAAATCTCATGAGTATTTGGCTTGCTGCCAAAAAAGAGGTTTCCCACACCTCTCAGCACAATGAGCTCACGATTGGTGCCAGTGCATCGCTTTGGGAATGTATGCTCTCAGAATGGCTAGTGGCGCTCTATCAAGAGCATAAAGACATGCAATTTGAAGCTCGTATTTCCCAACGACAATCGTTGGTTAAACAGTTACATGAACGACAACTTGACCTACTGATCACAACAGAATCACCAAAAATGGACGAATTTTCCAGCCAATTATTGGGACATTTCAGCCTGGCACTATTTTCCGCTTCTGCACAAAACTCTACTGCAGGATTAACATATTTACGTCTGGAATGGGGGCCTGACTTCCAACAGCACGAAACGGGGCTCATCAGTAATGATGATATTCCAGTACTGACAACCAGTTCAGCTCAAATAGCTTATAAGCTATTACCACAGCTCAATGGATGTTCATTTTTACCTGTGGAATGGGCTAAAACTCGCGAAGGGATTTACCAGTTATCCGATACAATTACGCTCTCGCGGCCACTGTATGCGATTTGGTTACAAAATAGCGATAAGCAAAGCATAATCAAAGAGTTATTAAAGACACCACTCACAGCGCAGTAATGCGCTTTTGTAGTTTTGGGGAAGAATTTTGAGGAATTTTAGACAAAAAAAATCCTTTGCCGAAGCAAAGGATCATTATATGGCAGGGGCGGAGAGACTCGAACTCGCGACACCCGGTTTTGGAGACCGGTGCTCTACCAACTGAGCTACGCCCCTAAAGAACGCTTATTATTAAGCCCGCTAATTTAGCAGGCATAATATTTTTAATAAGTGGCGGAACGGACGGGACTCGAACCCGCGACCCCCTGCGTGACAGGCAGGTATTCTAACCGACTGAACTACCGCTCCACCGAATTTCTTTACTACCACCAGATGTCACAGTCTGGCTTT